>NZ_PSWK01000003.1:0-192229 GCF_002932735.1 Rathayibacter sp. AY1B7 | reverse complement strand
AAATTGGCATTGAACATAGTGCACGCTGTTGAGTTCTCAAGAATCGGACACATCCCGCCTCCACACCAGAACGGTGCTTCACAACGAAAGTGATCGAAGTTTGCTGTACGAGGGCGTGAGCCACTCGATTTGTCTTACTTGCCGAGACCGGTTAGGCTTGTCAGAACCGAAGTCCCGATCGCCTCCGTGGCAACTCGACTAACTTAGCACATCCGCAGGCCGTGTCAAGTCCGGCTTCTTCGTGGTGTTCGCTGCGCGATCGAGGACCGCACCGCTGCGCCGGGCTCGGCCGTGAGGCCTTGCAACGAAGCCGGGACCGTGTCCCGTGGAGGCTTTGCATCTTACGCTCGCGATCCCGCAGTCTTCAAGAGACGAATCTCTAACAGGCCTGGGAGCGAGGGGATGGTCCCCGCTTGAGGTGGGCCAGCTGGTCTCGACGCTCTGCGCCTGACTCCCGCTTGCCGCTCCTTTGGGGTGACGAGGAGTTACATTACGTCGGGCCTCGGCCGAGCGGCAAATCGCCTGCGTCCCGGGCGTGTCGCGATTCAAGGGCTCTGCGTCGCTGAGTGTCCGACTCGGTACCCGACACCGGACATCCGGCTACCGGCTACCGGCTACCGGCTACCGGACACCGAGCTGATGAGACCGCCGACGCCGTCATCGTCCGCGTCCGCTCGAGGAGAGCGGGCACGCGGTCAGCGGACGAAGGCCCCGGCGAAGCTCTTCTTGCCGCGACGGAGGACGGCGATCCCGTCGATCAACGGGAGCTCGCCGAGCGTGACGGTCTCGGACGGGAGGGCGGTGTTGTTCACCGAGAGCCCGCCCTGGGCGAGAGCCCGCCGCGCCTCCCCCGTGCTGGCGACGAGTCCGGTCTCGACGAACGCCTGCAGCGCCGGCGTCTCCGGGGTCGCCTCCATCGAGGGCACCGCCTCGAGCGCGCCGCGGAGGATGACCGGGTCGATTCCCTCGAGCGAGCCCTTGCCGAAGAGCGCGGCCGAGGCGTCGATCACCGAGCGCGTCGCCTCCGCTCCGTGCACCAGCGACGTGACCTCCCAGGCGAGCGCGCGCTGCGCCTCCCGGCGGAACGGCTCGTCGGCAGCGGCCTTCTCCAGGCGCTCGATCTCCGTGCGCGGCAGGAAGGTGAAGATCCGCAGGCGGTCGGCGACGTCACGGTCGTCCGTGTTGACCCAGAACTGGTAGAACGCGTACGGGCTCGTGAGCTCGGAGTCGAGCCAGACGGCGTTGCCCTCGCTCTTGCCGAACTTGGTGCCGTCGGAGTTCATCACCAGGGGTGTGCCGATCGCGTGGACCGACACGCCCTCCGTGCGGTGGATCAGGTCGGTCCCGCTCGTCAGGTTGCCCCACTGGTCGCTGCCGCCGGTCTGCAGGACGCACCCGTACTGCCGGTAGAGCTCCAGGTAGTCGAGACCCTGCAGGATCTGGTAGCTGAACTCGGTGTAGCTGATCCCCGCGTCGGAGTTGAGGCGGGCGCTGACCGCGTCCTTCTTGAGCATCGTCCCCACGCGGAAGTGCTTCCCGATCTCCCGCAGGAAGTCGATCGCCGACAGCGGAGCGGTCCAGTCGAGGTTGTTGACCAGACGCAGCCCGTTGTCGCCGCCCGCGGGAACGAACCGGGACACCTGCGCCTGGAGGCGCTCGACCCACGCCGTCACCGTCTCGCGCGACTTCAGCGTCCGCTCGGCCGTCGGACGCGGATCCCCGATCAGCCCGGTCGAGCCGCCGACGAGCCCGAGCGGCCGATGCCCGGCCAGCTGGAGCCGGCGCATGACGATCAGCTGCACCAGGTTCCCGAGGTGGAGGCTGGGCGCGGTCGGGTCGAACCCGCAGTAGTAGGTGATCGGCTCCCCCGACAGCAGCTCGCGCAACGCTCCCGCATCGGTCGACACGTGCACCGAGCCTCGCCAGACCAGCTCGTCCCACACGGAGTCGAAGGCGGGGTCGAGCTGCGGGCTCGTCGCGGACCCGGGGAGGTGCTGGTCGATCACCCGACCAGGCTACCGCGGCGGGAAGGAGCCGGTCTCCGGGAGTCAAGCGCACAGGCTTGATCCCGGGCGATCAAGTGCCGATACTTGATCGAGGAGGTCCGATGTTCGTCATCACCGCGGATCAGCGCGACAGCAGGCACGACCACGACCGCGTGGACCAGGCGATCGCGAGCCTGATCGCCGACGGTCGGGCGTCGTTCGTCCTGCCCCCGGAGCGGACGGCGGGCGACGAGTTCCAGTGCGTGCTCGACCGGGCCGATGCCGTCGTCGCGCTCGTGCTCGAGCTGCACCGGACCGGCCACTGGAGCATCGGCCTCGGGATCGGCCCGGTCGACCGGCCACTCCCCGCGACCACGAGAGCGGCGACCGGGGAGGCGTACTTCGCGGCGCGCCGGGCGGTCGAGGCGGCGAAGGGCCGGCCGACGCGCTTCTCCCTCGATCCGGACGCACCGGGAACGGCGGCGCCGGCACCGGCGGACGTCCAGTCGCTGATCGATCCGCTCCTCCTGCTGCGCGACGCGCGCTCCGAGGCCGGCTGGCAGATCGTCGACCTGCTCGAGAGCGGCCTCTCCCAGAAGGATGCGGCCGAGCGCCTCGCCGTCAGCCCGCAGGCGGTCAGCCTCCGGGTCCGCGCGGCGAGTGCTCGAGTCGACGCTCCCGCCCGTGACGCGCTCGCGCGCCTGCTGACAGTGGTCGACCGTACGCTCGACCCCACCGACGAGAGGACACCCCGATGACGGCACCCCCCGGATCCCCCGCCCTGCTCCTCGCCTCCGCGCTGCAGTCCGCCTCGTGGACGGGCGTGGTGCTCGTGCTGCTCGCCGGACTCGCCGGTGCGGTGCTCGCCGTGCGCCTTCGCCGTCCGCAGCTCGCCTGGATCCCCCTCGTGGCGGCGGCCGCCGCCTTCCTGCTCACGGCGGTCGCCGGACCGTCCGCGCCCCCGATCCACTCCGTCCTGGTGGCGGTGCTGGCCTTCGCGCTGGCGATCGCGGGCGGCGGGCCGGTCGTGCTGCTCACCCTCCGGCTCGCGACGGCCGACTCCCGCAGCGGCAGCCACGGCGGCATCATGGTCGCCGGAACCTCCCGCCCCGCCGCCGGGAGCGCGCCCTCGGCGATCGGCCAGCCGATCGAGGTGCTGCGCGGGGGGACGACGATCGGGGTCCTCGAGCGGATCGCGACGGCCGGCGCACTGATGAGCGGTCTCCCCGAGGGGATCGCGGTCGTGGTGGCGATCAAGGGCGTCGGCCGCTTCAGCGAGCTCGCCTCCCCGGAGGCGCGCGAGCGGTTCATCATCGGCACGCTGGCGAGCCTCGCCTGGGCGGCGGCTCTCGGCGTTCTCGCCCGGCTCTACCTCGCGGGCTGAGCTCCGGGCCGCCGCCGGGGCACTGCTCTCCGGTAGGGCGAGACGGTGGGGTCGCCCGGGATGCTGAAGCGCCACGGGAAGTCGTCCCCGCCGCCCGGGCCCGAGACTCCGGTGCGCGGGCCCGCCGCCACGGAGGACGGCCTCTCCCCCGGCAGCAGCTCGAACGCCGCCTCGAGCGGGTCGCCCGACTCGGTGAGACGGACTCCGAGGGCCTTCGCCAGCCGTGCGGGTCCGCGGGCCAGATCCCGGCTGCGAACGGGTCCGCGCCGGATCATCGCGAGATCCTCCCCCGATACGACCTCGCCGGCGCGCAGCAGCACCGCCGACGCCGTGCCCGCCGGGGAGCAGACGATGTTCACGCAGGTGTGCATCCCGTAGGTGAAGTACGCGTACACGGACCCGGGCGGACCGAACATGGGAGCCGTCCGGGGTGTCGGTCCGCGGTGCGCATGCGAGCCCGGATCCTCACCGGTTCCGAGGTACGCCTCGACCTCGGTCAGCCGGACGCCGACCACGCCCTCCGGCGTGCGGTGCAGGAGGACGCGGCCGAGCAGCTCCGGTGCCACCTCGAGGGCCGAGCGCGCGAGGTCGGGGAGGTCGGCGCTCAGAAGAAGCTCTGGCCCGACACGAGGGTGATCACGATCACCGCGACGATGACGACTGCGGCGACGAGCACCAGAGTCCGCTGCTGCCAGGGGCGCAGCGGCGGACGGCCGTCGTCGCCCGGCGCTCCTCGAAGAGTCACGGGCGTTCCCCTCGGAGGGATCCGCGCACGACCCGGACGCGCTCGGTCAGCCGGGCGAGCTGCTCCGCGACGCGGTCGGGAGCCGTGCCGCCGACACCGTCCCGGCTCGCCACCGATCCCTCGATGCTGAGGACGGACCGCACGTCTGGAGTGAGCAGCGGCGACACCGAGGCGAGCGCGGCGGCGTCGAGATCCTCGAGCCCCCTCCCCTGCGACTCCGCCAGCTTGACCAGCTCACCGGTGATCTCGTGGGCGTCCCGGAAGGGCACGTGCTTCTTCACGAGCCACTCGGCCACGTCGGTCGCGAGGGAGAAGCCCTGGGGCGCGAGCTCCGCCATCCGGTCGGTGTGGAAGGTGAGGGTCGCGATCATGCCGCTGAACGCGGGCAGCAGCACCTCGAGGGTCGTCACCGAGTCGAAGACCGGCTCCTTGTCCTCCTGCAGGTCGCGGTTGTAGGCGAGCGGCAGCGCCTTGAGGGTCGCGAGCAGCCCGGTGAGGTTGCCGATCAAGCGGCCGGACTTCCCCCGGGCGAGCTCGGCGATGTCGGGGTTCTTCTTCTGCGGCATGATCGAGGACCCGGTCGAGTAGCCGTCGTCGAGCGTGACGAAGGCGAACTCCCGCGTGTTCCAGAGGATGACCTCCTCCGCGATGCGCGAGACGTCGATCCCGATCATGGCGGTGACGAAGGCGAACTCGGCAACGAGGTCGCGGCTGGCCGTCCCGTCGATCGAGTTCGGCACGCTCGACGCGAAGCCGAGATCGCGGGCGACGGCCTCGGCGTCCAGGCCGAGGGTCGAGCCGGCGAGGGCGCCCGAGCCGTAGGGCGAGACGTCCGCCCGGACGGCCCAGTCCCGCAGGCGCTCCAGATCGCGCAGCAGCGCCCAGCCGTGGGCGAGCAGATGGTGCGCGAGGAGCACGGGCTGAGCGTGCTGGAGGTGTGTGCGCCCGGGCATGATCGCCGTCGGGTGCGCCGACGCCTGCGCGGCGAGGGCGTCGATGAGCTGCACCACCAGCTCCGAGACGAGCGCCGCGTGGTCGCGGAGGTACATCCGGACGAAGGTGGCGATCTGGTCGTTGCGCGAGCGCCCCGCGCGGAGCTTGCCGCCGAGCTCGGGACCGGCTTCGAGCATCAGGCCGCGCTCCAGGGCGCCGTGCACGTCCTCGTCAGATTCGTCGGCGGCGAAGCTCCCATCGGCGACGGCAGCCTCGAGCCGGTCGAGCGCCGCGAGCATCGCGGTGAGCTCGGCGTCGTCGAGGTAGCCCGCTCCGGCGAGCGCCCGGGCGTGGGCGCGGGAGCCGGCGAGGTCGTAGGGGGCGAGCTGCCAGTCGAAGTGGGTCGACCTCGAGAGCGCGGCGAGCTCGGGCGAGGGGCCGCCGGCGAAGCGGCCGCCCCAGAGGGCTCCGGCCTCGCCCGCGCGGGCGGAGGGTCGTTCCGTCATGGTTCTCCTCGGGTTCGGCTGTCGAGTCTACTGAGCGGCGTCGGCGGTGCCGGCGCGCTCCAGGAGCCACACGAGCAGGGCCTTCTGCGCGTGCAGGCGGTTCTCCGCCTCGTCCCAGATCACGCTCTGCGGGCCGTCGATCACGTCGGCGGTCACCTCGTAGCCGCGGTCCGCGGGCAGGCAGTGCAGGAACAGCACGTCGGGAGCGGCAGCGGCCATCGTGGCGGCGTCGACCCGGTAGGCGCCGAAGGTCGCGACGCGCGCCGCCTTCTCGTCCTCCTTGCCCATCGACACCCACGTGTCCGTGATCACGATGTCGGAGCCGGCCGCGCCCTCGTCGGGGTCGGTCGTGGTGATCGCCGATCCGCCGGTGGTCGCGGCGATGCGCTGCGCATCGGCCAGGACCGCCGCGTCCGGCGAGTACGACTCCGGGGAGACGATGCGGACGTGCATGCCGGCCGTGGCCCCCGCCAGGAGGTACGAGTGCGCCATGTTGCTCGCTCCGTCGCCGAAGAACGTGAGCGTGAGTCCGGCGAGGCGACCGCGGTGCTCGCGGATGGTCAGCAGGTCGGCGAGGAGCTGGCACGGGTGGAACTCGTCCGACAGCGCGTTGACGACCGGCACGCGCGTGCTGCGCGCCATCTCCTCCAGGCCCGACTGCGCGTAGGTGCGCCACACGATGGCGGCGACCTGGCGCTCCAGGACCCGCGCCGTGTCGGAGGCGGTCTCCTTGCCGCCGAGCTGGCTGCTCGCGGTCGAGATGATCAGGGGGCTCCCGCCGAGATCGGCGATGCCGACCGCGAAGGAGACACGGGTGCGCGTGGAGGACTTGTCGAAGATCACGGCGACGGTCTGCGGCCCGGCGAGGGGCTTCCGGGAGAAGCGGTCGCGCTTGAGCTCGAGGGCGAGGTCGAGGATCTCGGCCTGCTCGGCGGGAGTGATGTCGTCGTCGCGGAGGAAGTGGCGGGTCACGGTGCTGGTCGCTTTCGGTGGAGGTACGGGGTCAGAGGGTCTGCAGTGCGCGGCCGAAGCGCTCGGCGAACTCGGCGACGTCGGCGGCGGTCACCACGAGCGGAGGCGCGAGCCGGATGCTCGAGTCGTTCGCCGCGTTCACGATCAGGCCGGCGTCGAGGCAGGCGGCGGCGAGCTCGGCGGCGACCGGCCGGGTCAGGGCGATGCCCAGGAGGAGGCCCGCGCCGCGGACCCCTCCGATCAGGGGCGAGTCGAGAGCGGTCAGCGCGTCGACGATCTGCGCCCCGCGCTCCCGCGCGTTGCCGAGAAGGTCGGCGCGCTCGATCTCGGCGAGCACGGCTCCGGCCACGGCGGTCGCGAGCGGATTGCCGCCGAAGGTGCTGCCGTGGTGGCCCTTCTGCAGGAGGTCGGACGCCTCGCCGAAGGTCACCAGCGCTCCGACGGGGAAGCCTCCGCCGAGCCCCTTGGCCAGGGTGACGGCGTCGGGCAGGATCCCCGCCTCCTGGTAGGCGAACCAGCGTCCGGTCCGCCCGACCCCGGTCTGGATCTCGTCGACGATGAGCAGCGCGCCGTGCTCGCGGGTGAGCTCCCGCGCGCGCTCGAGGTAGCCGGCCGGCAGCGGGATGACGCCCGCCTCCCCCTGGATGGGCTCGACGATCAGCGCGACGACGGACTCGTCGAGAGCCGCCTCGAGGGCCTCGATGCTCGCCTCGAGGTGCTCGACCCCTCCCGGCATCGGCTCGAACGGCGCGCGCATGGCCGCCTTGCCGGTCAGAGCGAGCGCGCCCATCGTCCGCCCGTGGAACGCGTTCTGCAGCGCCACGACGCGGTGCCGGCCGCCGGCCGCGTTCAGCCGCGCCAGCTTGAAGGCCGCCTCGTTGGCCTCGGTGCCCGAGTTGGCGAAGTAGACGCGGCCCGTCTCCCCGGCCCCGGTGAGGCGGCGCAGGGTCTCGGCGAGCTCGATCTGCGGGGCGGTCGCGAAGTAGTTGGAGACGTGGGCGAGCGCACCGGCCTGGCGCGTCACGGCCTCGACGAACACGGGATGCGCATGGCCGAGCGAGTTGACGGCGATGCCGCCGAGGAAGTCGAGGTACTCCCGCCCGTCGACGTCCCAGACCCGGCAGCCCTCGCCGCGCTCGAGCACGGCGAGCGGCGGCGCGAAGGTCTGCATCATCGCGGCGGAGTAGCGGTCGCGCGCCGAGACGGTGCGGGACGCGGTCGTGGGGATGGACATGGTGGCCTTTCGATCGGAGCGGTCCGGCCGCGAGGGCCGACGGTGCGCGCGTCCCGGACGGGACGGGCGCTCGGAGCCGGGGCCGCTGAGGATCAGCGGCCCGACATTCGCTCCCGGTCGCGGGGGTCGAGCGAGGCGACGACCTCGGTGCCGATGCCCTCCGAGGTGAACACCTCGAGCAGGATCGAGTGCGGGATGCGGCCGTCGATGATGGCGGCCTTGGGCACTCCCCCGCGCACGGCGTCGAGGCAGGCGGTCATCTTGGGGATCATGCCCGATTCGAGCGAGGGCAGCAGAGCCGCGAGGTCGTCCGAGCGGATGTGCGAGACGAGCGACTCGCGGTCGGGCCAGTCGGAGTAGAGGCCGGCCACGTCGGTGAGGACGACGAGCTTCTCGGCGCCGAGCGCGACGGCCAGCGCGGCGGCGGCGGCGTCGGCGTTGACGTTCAGCGACTGCGTGGGGTCGTCCGAGTCGGGGGCGATCGAGGACACGACCGGGATCCGGCCGGCCTCGAGCTGAGCGAGGACGGCGGCGGGATCCACGGCGATCACGTCTCCGACGAGTCCGAGGTCGTGCTCCTCGCCGTCGATCACGACACCGCGGCGGCGGCCGACGAAGAGGCCCGCGTCCTCACCGGAGATGCCGGCGGCGAGGGGGCCGTGCTCGTTGATCCGGCGGACGATGTCGCGGCTGATGCTGCCGGTGAGCACCATCCGCACCACCTCCATCGCCTCGGGGCTCGTGACCCGGTAGCCGCCCCGGAACTCGCTCTCGATCCCGAGCCGGTCGAGCATCCGCGAGATCTGTGGCCCGCCGCCGTGGACGACCACGGGGCGGATCCCGGCGTAGCGCAGGTAGACCATGTCCTGGGCGAAGGAGCGCTGCAGCTCCTCCGACACCATCGCGTTGCCGCCGAACTTGATCACCATCGTGCGCCCGTGGAAGCTCTGCAGCCAGGGCAGCGACTCGATGAGCGTCGCGGCCTTCCCGGGTGCGGCGTCGCGCTCAGCGCGGCTCTCGGCCGAGAGGGTGGTGTCGTCGCTCATGGCCGCCTCAGCTCGAGTACGCGGAGTTCTCGTGCACGTAGTCGTGCGTGAGGTCGTTTGTCCAGATCGTGGCCGTCGCGTCGCCGGCGTGCAGGTCGATGTCGACGGCGACCTGCCGAGGGGCGAGGTCGACGAGGTCGCGGCTCTTGTGCGGCTCGCCCGCGAGGCAGACCTGCACCCCGTTCATCGCGACGTCGATGCCGTACGGGTCGAACTGCGCATCGGTCGTGCCCACGGCGGCGAGGACGCGGCCCCAGTTGGGGTCCTTGCCGAAGATCGCGGCCTTGAACAGGTTGCTGCGGGAGACGGCGCGGGCGACGACCACGGCCTCGTCCTCGGTCGCGGCGTTCAGCACGCGGATCGCGACGTCGTGGGCGGCGCCCTCCGCGTCGGCCTGCAGCTGCAGGGTGAGGTCGCGGCAGACCGCGGTCAGGGCCTCGGTGAACTCGTCGGCGTCGGCCTCGACACCGCTGGCGCCGCTCGCGAGCAGTGCGACGGTGTCGTTCGTCGACATGCAGCCGTCCGAGTCGAGGCGGTCGAAGGTGACGCGGGTCGCGGCACGCAGGGCGGTGTCGAGAGCGGCGGACTCGAGGGCCGCGTCGGTCGTGATCACGACCAGCATCGTCGCCAGACCCGGCGCGAGCATCCCGGCGCCCTTGGCCATGCCGCCGATGCTCCAGCCCTGCTCGGAGCGGATAACCGCCTGCTTCGGGACCGTGTCGGTGGTCATGATCGCGCGGGCGGCCGCCTCGCCCGCCACGGGTCCCCCGGCGAGCTCGGCGGAGGCGCCGGTCACGCCGGTGGCGAGCTTCGCGAGGTCGAGCTGGTCGCCGATCAGCCCGGTGGAGCACACCAGCACGTCGCCGGCGGACACCTCGAGGCTCTCGCCCACGAGCTCCGCGGTGCGGTGGGTGACCTGGAAGCCCTGAGCACCCGTGTAGCAGTTGGCGCCGCCGGAGTTGAGGACGATCGCCGAGACCACGCCGTCGCTCATCACCTGCTCGCTCCAGAGGACGGGGTTCGCCTTGCAGCGGTTGCTCGTGAAGACCGCGGCGGCGCTCTGCAGCGGGCCGAGGTTGTGCACGAGCGCGACGTCGCGCGCACCCGTCGACTTCAGCCCGGCGACGACTCCCGCCGCCCGGAACCCTGCTGCTGCGGTGACGCTCACGGCGCGACTCCGTTCACGCTCAGGCCGAGGGACTCCGGGAGTCCCAAGGCGATGTTGGTGGACTGGACGGCCGCGCCCGCGGTGCCCTTGACGAGGTTGTCGATGGCCGAGACGACCACGACGCGGCGGGCCCGCTCGTCCACGGCGAGTCCGATCAGAGCGGTGTTCGCCCCCACCACGTCGGCCGTCCGGGGGAAGGAGCCCTCCGGGAGCAGCTGGACGAAGGTCTCCTCGCCGTAGGCGGTCTCCCACGCGGCGCGCACGTCCTGCGCCGAGACGCCGGGAGCGAGGCGCGCGGTCGAGGTCGCCAGGATGCCCCGGGACATCGGCACGAGGACCGGCGTGAACGAGATCGAGACGGGTCCGGCTCCGGCGAGCAGGAGGTTCTGCCGGATCTCGGGATTGTGACGGTGCGCTCCGCCGAGGCCGTAGGCGTGCGCGGAGCCGAGGAGCTCGCTGGCGAGGAGGTCGGTCCGCAGGCTCTTGCCCGCACCCGAGGGTCCGACGGCGAGGACCGCGACGAGGTCCGACGACTCGATCACTCCGGCGTGCAGGCCGGGGGCCAGGCCGAGCGTTATCGCCGTGACGTTGCAGCCGGGGACGGCGATGCGCCGCACTCCGGCGAGCGCCTCGCGCTGCTTGCGTCCGCCGCCGCCGATCAGCAGCTCCGGGAGCCCGTAGGGCCAGGCCCCGGCGAAGTCGCCCCCGTAGAAGTCGGCCCAGTCCTGCGGGTCGGTCAAGCGGTGGTCGGCGCCGCAGTCGACGACGAGGACGTCCTCGGGGAGGGTCGCGGTGATCTCGCCCGACTTCCCGTGCGGGAGGGCGAGGAAGACGACGTCGTGCCCAGTGAGGTTCCCGGTCGTCGTGTCGACGAGGACGAGGTCGCGGAGCGAGCGGAGGTGCGGGTGCACGGCGATGAGGGGCTGACCCGCGTTGGCGTGCGCCGTCACCGTGCGCACCTCGAACTCGGGGTGGTCGGCGAGCAGTCGCAGCAGCTCGCCGCCCGCGTAGCCGCTCGCACCGGCCACCGCCACGGAGAAAGTCATGCCCGAGAGCCTAGCCGGTGCGGGTGCGGGGCCCCGCCCGGCCGAGCCGGACGGGACCCCCGGCCTCACTCGCGGAGTCGGGCGCCGAAGCGCTCCGCCGCCACGGCCACGCCGTTCTCCTTCGCGGCCGTCGCCTCGGCCGCGGTGAGCGTGCGGTCCGGCGCGCGGAAACGCAGCGCGAACGTCAGCGACTTCGTCCCCTCGGCAAGCCCGGTGCCGCGGTAGTCGTCGACCAGGCGGATCGCCTCGAGCAGCTCGCCCGCCCCCTCGGCGACGGCGGCGCGCACGTCGGCTGCCGCGGTGCCGACCGGCACGACGAGCGAGAGGTCCTGGGTCGCGGCGGGCAGCGCGCCCACCGGACGGGCCACGACGACCCTCCCGGCCCGCGCGAGCAGCGGCTCGAGGTCGAGCTCGACCACGGCGACGCGGCGCGGGAGGTCGAGCTCCTCGGCGAGCGCCGGGAGCAGCTCCCCCGCGTGCCCGATGACCGCGCCGTCGAGCACGACCTCGGCGGTGCGGCCCGGGTGCAGCGCGGCGTGGGCCCCCTGGCGCAGCACGAGCTCGGTGCCGGTCGCCGCGGCGACCTCGCGGACCACGTCGAGGGCGTCGCGCCAGTCGATGTCACGCCCGGCGACACCGGGCTGGCGCACGACGGCGGCACCCGTGAGCAGCGCCGCGAGGTGCCGCGGCTGCGGCGGGATGCCCGCGTTCAGCTCGACCTCGACCTCCGCGGACGGACGCGTCCCGCCCGCAGGGAGCGCCCCCGAGCCGAACGGGCGGCCGGCAACCGGGAGGAAGACGGAGCCGAGCTCGTAGACCGCGAGATCCGTCAGGCCGCGCGAGCGGTTGCGGGCCGCGACCTGCACGAGACCCGGCAGCAGAGAGATCCGCAGCTGGCCCGCGGTCGCGTCGAGCGGGTTGGCGAGCGTGATCTGCTCCTGCGGCTCCCCGTCGACCGAGCCGAGCCGGTCGTTGATCGAGCGCGAGAGGAACGGGTACGAGAGCACCTCGGTCAGACCCGCGGCGGCGAGCGCCTGGGCGAGGGTGCGGCGCAGCCGCTGGCCCGGGGTCAGCCCGCGGCCGGGAGGCGCGACGGGCAGGATCGCCGGGATGCGGTCGTACCCGGTGATGCGGGCGACCTCCTCCGCGAGCGAGGCGCGGTCGACGAGGTCGGGGCGCCAGCTCGGCGGAGTCACCAGCAGGCCCGCTCCGCCGGTCTCGACGGAGGCGCCGATCTCGACGAGCGCGCCGCGGATCTCCTCCGGGGTGTACTCCACGCCGATGAGGCCTGCGACGTAGCCGTCCGGCAGCTCGACCGGCTCCGCCGTGCGCGGGTCGGCCAGGACCGAGCCGAGCTCGTCCGCCGTGCCGCCGGCGAGCTCCACCAGCAGCTGCACCGCGCGGGCCGCGGCGACCGAGGCCACCTCGGGGTCGACGCCGCGCTCGAAGCGCCGCGACGCCTCGCTCGGCAGCTTGTGCCGGCGAGCCGTCCGGGCGATCGAGACCGGGTCGAAGTTCGCCGCCTCGAGCAGGACGTCGGACGTGGCGTCCGAGATCTCGGTGCGCGCGCCCCCCATCACTCCGGCGAGGCCGATCGCCCCGCCGTCGTCGGCGATGACGAGGTCCTCCGCGTGCAGGCGCCGGGTCTGGCCGTCGAGCGTCTCGAGGGTCTCCCCCGGTGCGGCGCGGCGCACCACGATGCCGCCCTGCAGGGTCGCCAGGTCGTAGCCGTGCAGCGGCTGGCCCAGCTCGAACATCACGTAGTTGGTGATGTCCACGACGAGCGAGATCGAGCGGACGCCGGCCAGTCGCAGTCGCGCGAGCATCCACGGCGGCGTCGGTCGTGAGACGTCGACGCCCCGGACGACGCGCGTGACGAACACGGAGGCGCCGACACGGCCGCGGATCGGCGCCTCGTCGGCCACGGACACGGGGAAGACGGGGGCCGTCTCCGTGCGCTCGTGCGGAGGGAGCGCCCGAGCGGGGTCGCGGAAGGCGGCTCCGGTGGCGTGGGCGTACTCGCGGGCGATGCCGCGGATCGAGAAGGCGTAGCCGCGGTCGGGCGTCACGTTGACCTCGACCGCGGCGTCGTCGAGACCGAGGAGCGCGACGGCGTCCGTGCCCGGCTCCGGGTCGAGCCCGAGCGAGGCGAGGCGGAGGATGCCGTCGTGGTCGTCCCCGAGGCCGAGCTCGCGGCTCGAGGCGATCATCCCGTCGGACACGTGCCCGTAGGTCTTCCGCGCGGAGATCGGGAACGGCCCGGGCAGGACCGCGCCCGGCAGTGACACGACGACCTTGTCGCCGGCCGCGAAGTTGTGGGCTCCGCAGACGATGCCGCGGACGTCCTCTCCGCCGTCGGCGGCACGCCCGCCCTCCGGGGCCACGCGGACGTGGCACCAGTTGATGGTCTTGCCGTTCTTCTGCGGCTCCGGAGCGAGGTCGAGCACCTCGCCGACGACGACGGGGCCGGTCACCTCGAAGCGGTGGACGTCCTCCTCCTCCAGGCCGACCGACACCAGGGCCGCGTGCACGGACTCCGTCGTGACGTCCTGCTCGAGGTCGACGTACTCCCCCAGCCAGCTCAGCGGGATGCGCATCAGATCACCATCCCGTACTGCTCGCTGAAGCGGACGTCGCCCTCGACCATGTCGCGCATGTCCTTCACGTCGTTGCGGAACATCAGGGTCCGCTCGATCCCCATGCCGAAGGCGAACCCGGAGTACTCCTCCGGGTCGATCCCGGCCGCGCGCAGCACGTTCGGATTCACCATGCCGCAGCCGCCCCACTCGATCCAGCGGGCACCGCCGACGAAGGTCGGGTGCCAGACGTCCAGCTCGGCGCTGGGCTCGGTGAAGGGGAAGTAGTTCGGGCGCAGGCGGATGCGCGCGTCGTCGCCGAAGAGGATCCGCGCGACGTGCTCGAGGGTGCCCCGCAGGTGCGCCATGGTCAGGCCGCGGTCGACGGCGAGACCCTCGAACTGCGTGAACACGGGCGTGTGCGTCGCGTCGAGCTCGTCGGTGCGGTACACCCGGCCCGGAGCGATCACGTACAGCGGCAGCGGGCGCTCGAGCATCGAGCGGATCTGCACCGGCGAGGTGTGCGTGCGCAGCACCAGGTGCGAGTCGACGGGGTCGACGAAGAAGGTGTCCTGCATGGCGCGGGCCGGGTGGTCCTCGTCGAAGTTCAGGGCGTCGAAGTTGAACCACTCGTTCTCGAGCTCCGGCCCCTCCGCGATCTCCCAGCCCATCCCGACGAACACGTCGGCGATCGACTCCTGGAGGAGCGAGAGGGGGTGGCGGGCGCCGCGGCGCACGAAGCTGGCGCCGGCGGTGACGTCCACGCGCTCGGCCTCGAGCGCGGCCGCGTCCTCCGCCTCGACGAGCTCGGCCTCGCGGGCGGCGTAGGCGTCGCCCACCTGCTTGCGGGCACCGCCGACGAGCTTGCCGGACGCCGCCTTGTGCTCGGGCGGGACGGAGCGCATCCGCGCGTTGAGGCGGGCGAGGGCGGACCCCTCGCCGAGGTGGGCGGCTTGGGCGGACTTCAGAGCGGTGGAGTCGCCCGCCGCGCCGATGGCGGCGAGGGCGTCGGCGACCGCCGCGGAGACGGCCTCGTCGGTGATCGGGTTGCTGTCTGACACGATCCCCCAGTGTAGGCGAGGGCCTCCGCCCCCTCCCGCCGCCCGCGCGCGGTGCTCGTCGCGCTCGCCCGCGGCCAGGCCCCCATCTGCGCCGACGGCCCTCGAAGCCCCGCCACCGGCGCTGCTCGACCAGCAGGGGCGGGTTCTCGCTACGCCGGGGTCGGAGGCTGCTCGACCGGCAGGAAGCTGGGCGCCGCCGGACGGGAAGACGCCCGGACCGATCGCGACTCCCCGATCACCACCGCCTCCGCGTCGACGACGCCGGAGCGGAGCACCACCGCTCGATGCGCTGAGCGATCGCCGGACCCTCGAGGCGAACGGAGGAATCGCGTGCGAGCGATTCCTCCTAGCCGGACGCAGGACGCTCTGCGGAACCCGACCCCGTCAGGAAGCCGACCGCGGTGAGGATCGCCCTCGGGCGATCCTCACAGTTCAATCCTGCACAGCGATCAGCTGCGTGTCCGTCTGCGCGCGGGCTGCGGGGTGGCCGCCGATGGTGCGGCCGCCGCGTCCGCCGCTCTTCGTGCGGATCTCGATCCACTTCGCCAGCCCCGAGAGGAGGAGGCAGATGCCGATGTAGATCGCTCCGATGACGATCGCCGCCGGGATGATCGGGCTGTCGAGGCTCGACTGGTTGCCCAGGTAGCGCGCGTAGTACAGCAGCTCGTTGTAGGTGATGATCGAGCCGAGCGCCGTGTCCTTGAGGGCGACGACGAGCTGGGCGATGATCACGGGCAGCATCGAGCGGATCGCCTGGGGGAACAGGATGAGCCGCATCACGCCGGACTTGCGCAGGCCGATCGCGTAGCCCGCCTCCTTCTGTCCTCGCGGGAGGGCTTCGATGCCGGCGCGGAAGATCTCGGAGAAGACGGAGCCGTTGTAGAGGGTCAGGGCGATGACGACGGCGAGGTAGGGGCTGAGCTTGAGGCCAGCGAACGGCAGGCCGTAGTACATCAGCATCATCAGGATCAGGACGGGGATCGCCCGGAACAGCTCGATGAAGAGCGTGACGGGGACGTTGATCCAGCGCCGGTCCGAGAGCCGGCCGATCGCCAGGAGGAGGCCGAGGACGAGGCTGGCGACGCCCGCCGTGGCGAAGGCCGCGAGCGTGCGGCCGAGGGCGCCGCCGATGCTCTGCCAGACCAGCGGGTAGCCGAACGCGCGCCACTTGGAGGCGTCGAACTGGCCGGACTCCGCGAAGCGCCAGACCACGAAGCCGAGGAACGCCGCGATCAGCAGGACGACGACGACGCCGATGACGCGGTTGCGCACGACGGCCCGGGGGCCGGGGTTGTCGAAGAGGACGGAGCTCATCGGGCGACCCTCCACTTCTTCTCGAGCTGACGTTGGACGAGCGAGAGCAGGGTGACCAGGACCACGAAGACCAGGGCCACCCAGAGGACGACGATGAGGCTGTTCTCGCCGCGCTCGTTGAGGACGCGGACGATGGTGCCCGCCTCCGCGACCGAGAAGCCGGCGGCGACGGTGGTGTTCTTCAGCAGCGCGATCAGGACGCTCATGAGCGGCGGGATCACGGAGCGGAAGGCCTGGGGCAGGACGACCTGCGTCATCGTGAGGCCGAAGTCGAGGCCGATCGCGCGGGCCGCCTCGGCCTGGCCGATCGGCACGGTGTTGATGCCCGACCGCAGCACCTCCGCGACGTAGGTCGCGGTGTAGAGGCTGAGGGCGCAGATCGCCAGGTTCGTGTAGTCCACCTGCGGCAGGTCGAGCTTGGGGTAGCCGAAGGCGAAGAAGAACATCACCAGCGTGAGCGGGGTGTTCCGGATGGTGTTCACGTACACCGTGCCGACCGCGCGGGCGATCGGGACGGGCGAGACGCGCATCGCGCCGACCACCGTGCCGATCAGCAGGGCGAACACGAGCGAGACGCTGAAGAGGATCAGGGTGTTGCCGAAGGCCGGGACGTAGACGTCGAGGTTGTTCAACAGGACATCCATGCGGCTGGCCCTTCTGTCGGAGCGGTGGTGGTGGTCGAGGAGAGGGGACCCCCGGGCGGCGGTCGGGCCGCCCGGGGCGCCTCCTAGTAGTCGTTCACCGCCGGCTGGGTGACGGTCGTGCCGGACTGGCCGAGCGTCTCGTCGTAGATGGCGCTCCAGGTCTCGCTGCCGTCGGTCAGCATGCCGTTGACGAAGTGGCGCAGGGCGTCGTCGTCCTTGGGCAGGCCGATGCCGTACAGCTCGGTGCTGAAGGGCTCTCCGACGACCTTGAGCTCGTCGGGCCGCTGAGCGGCGTAGCCGATCAGGATCGCGCCGTCGGTGGTGACGGCGTCGACGGTGCCGTCGGCGAGCGCGTCCACGCACTGCGAGTACGTGTCGAACTCCTCGGTCTTCACCTCGGGGTAGTTGGTGCGGATGTTCTGGATCGGGGTGGAGCCGGTGGCCGAGCACACGGTGGTGTCGGCGGTGAGGTCGTCCGGTCCGGTGATCGTGTCGTTGTCGGCCGCGACGAGCAGCTGCTGGCCGGTCTCGAAGTAGGGTCCGGCGAAGCCGACCTGCTCCTTGCGCTTGTCGGTGATCGAGTAGGTGCCGACGTAGTAGTCGATGTCGCCGTTCACGATCGACGCCTCGCGGTTGGCCGACGGGATCGCCTTGAACTCGATGGCGTCGGCCGCGAAGCCGAGCGAGGCCGCGGTCCACTTCGCGATCTCGATGTCGAAGCCGGAGCGCTCGCCGGTCGCCGCGTCGAGGTAGCCCAGCCCGGGCTGGTCCTCCTTGACGCCGATGACGACCTTGCCGTCCGCGGTCATCGCGTCGAAGGTCGGGCTGCCCTCGAGAGTGACGTCGGAGGCGACCTCGTACGCGGAGGCCCCTCCCTCCGAGCCTCCACCGGCGCCGCCGCCGGCGGTTCCGGAGTCGCCGGAGCAGCCTGCGAGGGCGAGGGTCGCTGCTGCGAGTCCCGCGGTCATGAACATGAGCCTGGTGCGCATGATCGTCCTTCCTGGGGTTCGGCCCGCCGGAGCGGGCGATGTCGGGTCGGCTCCCGGGTCACGGGTCCGACCTGCCTGGTGGCTGCTGATCGCGCTTCTAGTGCGTGATGAGCTTGGAGAGGAAGTCCTTGGCCCGGTCGGTGCGGGGCGCGGTGAAGAACGACTCCGGGTCGGTGTCCTCGAGGATCTCGCCGTCGGCCATGAACACGACGCGGTCGGCGGCCTTCCGGGCGAAGCCCATCTCGTGGGTCACGACGATCATCGTCATCCCGTCCTTGGCGAGCCCGACCATCACGTCCAGGACCTCGTTGATCATCTCGGGGTCGAGCGCCGAGGTCGGCTCGTCGAACAGCATCACCTTGGGCTTCATCGCCAGCGCCCGCGCGATCGCGACGCGCTGCTGCTGCCCGCCGGAGAGCTGGGCCGGCGTCTTGGCGGCCTGGTGGCCGACGCCGACCCGGTCGAGCAGCGCCGTGGCCTGGGCCTCCGCGTCCTTGCGGGAGAGCCCGCGGACCTTGATCGGGCCGAGGGTGACGTTCTCGAGGATCGTCTTGTGCGCGAACAGGTTGAACGACTGGAAGACCATCCCGACGTCGGCGCGGAGCGCGGCGAGGCCCTTGCCCTCCTCCGGGAGCTTCTGCCCGTCGATGGTGATGGTGCCGCCCGAGATCGTCTCGAGCCGGTTGACCGTGCGGCAGAGCGTCGACTTGCCGGACCCGGAGGGGCCGAGGACCACGACGACCTCGCCCCGGTGCACCGTCAGATCGATGTCCTTCAGAGCCTGGAAGTCGCCGTAGTGCTTCTGCACCCCGGAGAGGACGACGAGGGGTTCACCGGCGGGAGCGGCGGCGCGCTCGTCTTGCGGGGCTGTGACCATGCCGTCAGAGAAGCACACGGGGATGGGCCGGTCAAATCATGAGGGAATTCTTAACCGAAGGGTAACAACGCGCCCTGTTCTCCAGGTTCGCGGCACCCTCGGCCCGGTTCCTCTCAGGAACGCAGCGCGAAGGCGCTCTCGTACAGGCAGACGGAGGCCGCGGTCGCGAGGTTGAGCGACTCCGCCGCCCCGTAGATGGGCACCGCGACCACGCCGTCGACGAGGGCGAGCGACTCGTCCTCGAGGCCGCGCGCCTCGTTGCCGAAGACCCAGACGGTCGGCTGGGCGAGGTCCCCGCGTGCGCGGACGTCGAGCAGGTCCTCCCCCTTCACGTCGGCCGCGACGGAGCGGAGGCCCACGCCGCGGAGCCGGCCCAGCACGTCGGCGAGGTCGGCGCCGACCGCGACCGGGAGGTGGAAGAGCGAGCCGGTCGTGGAGCGCACGACCTTGGGATTGTAGAGGTCGACCGAGCGGCCGGACAGCACGACCGCGTCAGCACCGGCGGCGTCGGCGGCACGGATGATCGTGCCGAGGTTGCCCGGGTCGCGGACCTCCTCGAGCACCGCCACGAGACGCGGCTCGGAGGCGACGACGTCCTTGAGCGACGTGGGGAACTGACGGCAGACCGCGACGAAGCCCTGCGGAGTGACGGTGTCGGCCATCGCGTTGAGGACGTCCTCGGTCACGTACTCGATCTCCACCTCCGCCTCGGCGGCGGCGGCGACGATCTCGGGGTGGCGCTCCAGAGCTGTCGGAGTCGCGAACGACTCGACGATCAGCTCCGGGCGGTACTGCAGCGCCTCGGAGAGAGCCTGCGGGCCCTCGAGGAGGAAGAGCCCCGTCTCGAGCCGGGCCGGGCGGCGGGTGAGCTTCGCCACGGAGCGGACACGGGGAGAGCGGGGGTTGTCGAGCATGCGGCGAGCCTATCGGCGCGGTGATCGCCGCCCCCGCAGACACGGCGCGGGAGGGCCTGCGGACGACGGAGGGGGCCGCGACCTCTTGGTCGCGACCCCCTCCGGGAAGCCGTGCTGACTACGCTGCGGCCTTGGGCGCCGAGGTGTCGGCGGGCAGCGCGCTCTTCGCGGTCGCGACGAGCGAGGCGAACGTGGCCGGCTCGGTGATCGCGAGGTCCGCGAGGATGCGGCGGTCGACCTGCACGCCGGCCAGGGCGAGGCCCTGGATGAAGCGGTTGTAGGTCAGACCGTTCGCGCGGGACGCGGCGTTGATGCGCTGGATCCAGAGACGACGGAACTCGCCCTTCTTGGCGCGGCGGTCGCGGTACGAGTAGACGAGGGAGTGGGTGACCTGCTCCTTCGCCTTGCGGTAGAGGCGCGACCGCTGGCCGCGGTAGCCCGAGGCGCGCTCGAGGATGACGCGACGCTTCTTGTGGGCGTTGACGGCCCTCTTCACTCTTGCCATTGCTGTTTCTTCCTATCGATCCGTGTCGGCTGAGTAGCGACCACGCGGCGCAGCGGGCTGCGCCGGCGGTGGGCTACAGACCGAGAAGCTTCTTGGCGACCTTGGCGTCCTGCGGGGCGAGGACCTGGTCCTGGTTGAGGCGGCGCGTGCGAACGCTGGACTTGGACTCCAGGTTGTGGCGCATGCCGGCCTGCTGCTTCATGACCTTGCCGGAGCCGGTCACCTTGAAGCGCTTCTTGGCACCCGAGTGGGTCTTCATCTTGGGCATGTTCTCTCCTTGTGAACGTCACTCCGCGCTCGGCGGGGCGAAACCGGTGCCCCGCGAGCGGGGCGTCCGCCGGCCCCGAGGCCGGGGCGGCGAAGTACTAGACGGACTCGGCCTCGGCCGTGTCCTCGGGGGTGTTGGCCTCGCGACGAGCGGCGCGGACCGCATTGGCCTCGGCCTTCGCCTCGGACTTGTTCTTCAGCGGGCCGATGACCATCACCATGTTGCGACCGTCGATGGTCGGGGTGGACTCGACCTGGCCGAACTCGGCGACGTCCTCCGCGAAGCGCTGGAGCAGGCGGACGCCCATCTCGGGGCGCGACTGCTCGCGACCGCGGAAGAGGATCATCGCCTTGACCTTGTCGCCGGCCTTCAGGAAGCCCTCGGCGCGCTTGCGCTTGGTCTCGTAGTCGTGCTTGTCGATCTTCAGGCGGAAACGGACCTCCTTGAGGATCGTGTTCGCCTGGTTGCGACGGGCTTCCTTGAGCTTCTGAGCCTGCTCGTACTTGAACTTCCCGTAGTCCATGATCTTGGCCACGGGCGGCTTGGAGTTGGGGGCGACCTCGACCAGGTCCAGGTCTGCGTCCTGCGCGAGTCGCAGGGCGACCTCGATCTTGACGACGCCGACCTGTTCTCCTGCGGGACCCACGAGGCGGACCTCGGGGACGCGGATACGGTCGTTGGTACGGGGATCGCTGATTGCGTTTCTCCTCTGATCTCGGTGAGTGCAGCTGCGCTGCCGGAGTCTTCTCCAGCGCACCCGAGAGAGGTGATCGTCCCGTCCACGTCGTGCCTGCAGCACGGCGCTCGCACCCTGTGACGCGGTTCCCGAGGCGGACCTCGAGAGCCGCAGCCCTGCCTCCGGTGGTCTGACGACCCTCGGGGGCGGAGTGCTTCTGACCCGGTAACCTTGTGAAGCGGTCAAGCGCGGGTGGGAGAATCTCCACTTTCGAACCGAGGACATGCCTCGGAGCCCGGACAACCATAGCAGACCGGCGGCCCGCCCGACAGACCGGATCCGGCCGCCCCTCGATCCTCTGCTCCGGCGGCCGCGCCCCTCCACCACGGACGACGAACGAAGGACCCATGGCCCAGTACGACGACGACTACACGCGACGATTCGGCGAGGACGGCGGAGCCTCCGACGTGGAGGCCGCGCGCGACATCGCGGAGGTCCCGGCGGTGGAGATCATCACCACCGCCGCCGTGCACCTGATGAGCGCGGCCGCCGTCAAGTGCGGACTCGCCGACGAGCCCGGAGCGCAGGTCGACCTCGACGAGGCGCGCAAGCTCATCAACGCGCTCGCGGGCCTGGTCACGGCCGGGGCGCCCGACATCAGCGACATGCACGCCCGGAGCCTGCGCGACGGCCTCCGCACCCTCCAGCTCGCGTTCCGTGAGGCGTCCCCGATCGCCGACCCGATCGGCAAGGGCCCGGGCGAGAAGTGGACCGGCCCGGTCACCTGATCGGGAGTCAGCGGGCGGCGGCGAGCTGCAGCGTCATCGAGTCGACGCGCTGCGCGACGGTCTCGTCGGCCGCCCACCGCTCCCCCAGGCGCGCGACGAGGGCGCCGAGCGCGTCCTGATCGAGCCCCGGCCGCAGGCTCAGGACCACCACGAGCTCGGGGCCCGCGAGGCGCTGCTCCGGGTCTCCCGCGCGCACCTCGAGCGAGGCGACCGCCCGCTCCCCCTCCGCAGCCGCGCGCAGAGCCAGGAGCACCTCCGCATCGGCGGGGGCCGGCCGCCAGTCGCCGCCCTCCGCGATCGCCCAGAGGGCCGGGCGCCGGACCGCGAACTCCCGCTCGGACGCGGGGTCGAGGACCATCACCTCGGTGCCCTCCGCGACGGCCGCCAGGGCCGCGCGGCGCCCGTCGACAGGGACGGGACGGGCGGCCGGGTCCCACCGGCGCATGCTCTCGACGCCGCTGAAGACGGGGAGCACCGTGCGGCCGTCGGGTCCGGCGACCGTGACGATCGCGAGCTCCTGCGTCTTGTCCGCCCGGAGTCCCCCGACTCCCTCGGCCTCCTCGCCGAGGCGGGCGACCAGAGGGATGAGCAGGCGGGACGTGCGGAGCGCGTCGACCACGGCCTCCGGGCCGCGAGTGCCGCGGGTGAAGGACTCGAGCGCGGCGACCAGCGCCTCCGGGGCGCTTCCGTCGTCCTCCGGCGCTGCGCTCGGCTCGAAGTGCCGGCCCGCCCAGGGGGTGCCGGCCGAGTCGGTCAGATGCGCCGGGAGCGGGCGGGGCTCACTCGGATGCGACATCCAGGGCCTCCGCGAGCGTGAACGCGCCCGCGTACAGCGCCTTGCCGACGATCGCGCCCTCGAGCCCCTGGGGCACGAGGTCGCGCAGAGCGGCGATGTCGTCGAGGTTCGAGATGCCGCCCGAGGCGATCACGGGGCGGTGGGTGCGGGCCATGACCTGCTCGAGGAGCTCGAGGTTCGGGCCCTTGAGCGTGCCGTCCTTCGTGACGTCGGTGACGACGTAGCGGGTGCAGCCGGCCTCCTCCAGGCGGTCGAGGACCTGCCAGAGGTCGCCGCCCTCCTTGGTCCAGCCGCGCGCGGCGAGCGTGGTGCCCCGGACGTCGAGACCGACGGCGATCTGGTCGCCGTACTGCGCGATGACGCTCGCGGCCCACTCGGGGTTCTCGAGCGCCGCGGTGCCGAGGTTGATGCGCTTCGCGCCGGCGCTCAGCGCGGACTCGAGGCTGCGGTCGTCGCGGATCCCGCCGGAGAGCTCGACGTTGACGCCCTTCACCTGCCGGATGACCTTCTTCATGATGCCGTGGTTGTCGCCGCGGCCGAAGGCGGCGTCGAGGTCGACGAGGTGGATCCACTCCGCGCCCTGGTCGGCCCAGTCGCCCGCGGCGTCGATCGGGTCGCCGTAGTTGGTCTCGGTCCCGGCCTCGCCCTGCGTGAGCCGCACGGCCCTGCCGCCCGCCACGTCGATCGCGGGCAGGAGGACCAGGCCCGGGGCCTTGGTGAACTCGCTCATCGTCATCCTCAGTCTCGGAGCCGGTGCCGGCCCCTGGAGGCGCCGACCACCGGCCGATCCTAGTTCGTGCGGAGGGTGCCCAGCCAATTGGCCAGCAGCCGGAGCCCGGCGGCCCCCGACTTCTCGGGGTGGAACTGCGTGGCCGAGAGCGGCCCGTTCTCGACCGCGGCGATGAAGGGGCCTCCGTGATCGGCCCAGGTGACCGCGGGACGCGGGAACGGGGGCATCACGTCGAGCGACCACTCGCGGGCGCCGTAGGAGTGCACGAAGTAGAAGCGCTCCTCGGCGATGCCGTCGAAGAGCACCGAGCCCTCGGGAGCGGAGACGGTGTTCCAGCCCATGTGCGGGACGACCTCGGCCGGGAGGAGGTCCACCGTCCCCGGCCACTCGCCCAGGCCCTCGCTCTCGACCCCGCGCTCGACGCCGCGCTCGAAGAGCACCTGCATCCCGACGCAGATGCCCAGGACGGGGCGCCCGCCGGCGAGGCGCTTCTCGATGATCTCGCCGCCGCGGGCGCGGGTCAGCGCCGACATCACGGCGTCGAAGGCGCCGACGCCGGGCACGAGGAGGCCGTCCGCCTCCAGCGCCCGCTGCCGGTCCCCCGTCAGCTCGACGTCGGCCCCGGCGAGCTCGAGCGCCTTGACGGCGGAGTGCACGTTCCCCGAGCCGTAGTCGTAGACCACGACGGAGGGGCGGGCCGAGCTCACAGCGCGCCCTTCGTCGACGGCACGCCGGAGACGAGCGGGTCGAGGGCCTTGGCCTGACGGAAGGCGCGGGCGAACGCCTTGAATTCCGCTTCGGCGATGTGGTGCGGGTCCCTGCCGCCGAGCACCGTGACGTGCACGGTGAGGCCGGCGTTGAAGGCGATCGCCTCGAAGACGTGGCGCACCATCGACCCGGTGAAGTGGCCGCCGATCAGGTGCAGCGCGAAGCCCTCCGGCTCGCCGGTGTGCACGAGGTAGGGGCGCCCCGAGATGTCGACGACGGCTTGCACGAGCGCCTCGTCGAGGGGGACGAGCGCGTCGCCGAAGCGGGAGATCCCGGCCTTGTCGCCGAGAGCCTGTCGGATGGCCGTGCCGAGCACGATGCCGATGTCCTCCGCGGTGTGGTGGATGTCGATCTCGATGTCGCCGCGGGCCCGGACGCACAGGTCCGTGAGCGAGTGCTTCGCGAACGCCGTCAGCAGGTGGTCGAAGAAGGGCACGCCGGTCTCGAGATCGGCGACGCCCGTGCCGTCGAGGTCGAGGGAGAGCTCGATGCTCGACTCGCTGGTGGCACGGCTGAGGGAGGCGGTGCGCCCGGGTGCGGCGCTCGGGGAGGTCATGCCTCCCAGTCTATTCGCGCCGCGTCGCCGCCCCCGGGCGGAGCTCACTCACGCGAGAGCGCCACCGTGGCGTCGGCCGACGGTGCGGGGAGGGAGGCGAGCGCCTCGAGGAACGCGGTCGTCTCCTCCTCGGTGCCGGCGCTGACACGGAGGTGGTTCGGGATGCCGACGTCGCGGATGAGGACGCCGCGGGCGAGCAGGCCCTCGAACACGGCGGCCGGATCCGCGACACCGCCGAAGAGGACGAAGTTGCTGCCGGTCGCGTACGGGCGGTAGCCGAGGGCGCGCAGGCCGTCGATCATCCGGTCGCGCTGCACGATGATCTCGCCGACCATGGCGAGCATCTCGTCGGCGTGAGCGAGGGCGGCGGTCGCGGCGGCCTGGGTGAGGGCCGACAGGTGGTACGGGAGGCGGACGAGGCGGAGCGCGTCGATCACCGCGGGGTCGGCGGCGAGGTAGCCCAGGCGGACGCCGGCGAAGGCGAAGGCCTTGCTCATGGTGCGGGACACGAGCAGGCGCGGTCGCCCGGGGAGGAGGCTCAGCGCGGTGGGCGCGCCCCTGCCCGCGAACTCGGCGTACGCCTCGTCGACGACGACGATGCCGTCGGTCGCGTCGTAGACCGCCTCGATCACGGCGAGGTCGAGCGGCGTCCCGGTCGGGTTGTTCGGAGCGCAGAGGAAGACGATGTCGGGCCGGGCCCGGCGCATCTGCTCCGCGGCGTACTCGGCTCCGATCTCGAACTCCGCCTCGCGCGGAGCGGGGATCCACTCCGTTCCGCTCCCCGACGCGAGGATCGAGTACATCGAATAGGTGGGCGCGAACCCCAGCAGCGAGCGCCCGGGACCGCCGAACGCCTGAAGGACGTGCTGGAGCACCTCGTTCGATCCGTTCGCAGCCCACACGCCGTCCGCGGTGAGCCCGTGACCGAGGTAGCCGGCGAGGGAGTCGCGCAGCTCTCGGAACTCGCGGTCGGGGTACCGGTTGACGGTGCGCAGCGCCTCCGTGACCCGCCCGACGATGTCGGCGATCACGTCGTCCGGGACCGGGTGGGTGTTCTCGTTGACGTTGAGGGCGACGGGCACGACCGCCTGGGGTGCGCCGTACGGGTGCTTGCCTCGGAGGTCGTCGCGGAGGGGCAGGTCGTCGAGAGTCGTCACCAGGGAATGGTAGCGAAGCGCCCGACGCGGACGACCGGGCCGCCCGGCTCAGCGAGCGATGTCGTACTCGGCCGGGACGGCGAGGCGCTGCCCGGGCTCGACGCCCGCGCTCGAGAGCTGGTTGAGGGAGAGGATGTCGTCGACCACGTCGCGCGGGTCCGCCTGCGGGGCGAGCTCCTCGGCGAGCGACCAGAGCGACTCGCCCGCGTGGACGGTGACGTACTGGAACTCGACTGCAGCGGCGTCGCTCGACGCGACCGCTCCACCGCCGTTGAGCCCGAAGGCGAAGGCGCCCGCCACGATCGGCAGGGCCCCCAGAGCGGCCACCACGGCGCGGCCGCGGCGCGTGAGGCGCAGACGGGTGCGGACGATGCGCGCCTCGCCGAACGCGTTCATCGGCTCGGGAGCGGACGGCAGGACCTCGACGGGCCGAGCCGCGGACGAGCGCTGGAGCGGGCGGGAGGTGAGCTGTGCGGTCATGGGATCGCTCCTTTCAACAGGGATTCGGGGAGGCCCTCGGCCGGGAGGGCCGCCCCGAACGCCTGTACCGAACATATCTTCGAACGCCGGAGCGGTCAAGGGACCGTTCCGGCTGATCCGCGGGCGGACTCGCGCGCGACACACTCGAACGAATGTTCCGAGTCGCGAGTTCCGGCGGATACAGTTTCGAGAGCCTGGTCGTAGTAGAGCAGCGACCACCGACATTCCTTGTCGGGTCGCGACCGGGCGGGCGCGCACGCGGCGTGCGCACCGGGAAGAGGGAGCATCGTGAGCGACGCGCAGAGGGCCGGGACCCCGGCCGCCAAGACGAAGGCGGCCGCGGGCCGGCGCCGGAAGAGCCTGAGCGCCAAGCAGCTCGCGATCCTCGACGCGATCCAGCGCTCGGTGTCGAGCCGCGGCTACCCGCCGAGCATGCGCGAGATCGGCGACGCGGTCGGCCTCGCCTCGCTGTCGAGCGTCACCCACCAGCTCAACCAGCTCGAGCTCAGCGGCTACCTGCGCCGTGACCCGAACCGGCCCCGCGCCCTCGAGATCCTCATCGACGTCCCCAGCTCGACGGAGGACGACGGGTCGTTCGAGTCGACCGCGACGGTCGGCGACGCGGCGATGGTCCCCCTCGTCGGCCGGATCGCGGCGGGTGTGCCGATCATGGCCGACCAGCAGATCGACGAGGTGTTCCCGCTTCCCCGGCAGCTCGTCGGCAAGGGCGAGCTCTTCATGCTCAAGGTCGTCGGCGAGTCGATGATCGACGCCGCGATCTGCGACGGTGACTGGGTCGTGGTCCGCTCGCAGCGCACCGCCGAGAACGGCGAGATCGTAGCGGCCATGCTCGACGGCGAGGCCACCGTCAAGGTGCTGCGCCAGCGCGACGGCCACACCTGGCTGCTGCCCCGCAACTCCAACTTCGAGCCGATCCTCGGCGACGAGGCCGAGGTGCTCGGGAAGATCGTGGCGGTCCTCCGCTCGGTCTGACACCGGGAACGCAGGAGGGGCCCGACCGGCTTGCAGCCGGCCGGGCCCCTCCTGCGTTCGACGGGCACCGGCGATCGGGGCGCGCGCCCCTCCGTCGCGGTCACGGGAAGGCGGAGGAGGGCCGCCGAAACCCCGTCGCCGAACCCTCCGGCCGCCGCCGGTCGGTGGTGCGGGTCGCCGCACCCCCTCCCGGATGCGCCGAGCGCCCGCCTCCCTGACGGGGAGACGGGCGCTCGGGTGGTGGCGATCAGGCCTGGACGGCCGCGCGCGGAACCGCGAACTCGGTGAGCGAGCCCGCCAGATCGGCGTGCACGAGGGCGACCACGTGGGTGCCGCCCTCGACGTACTGCGTCGACAGGATCCGGCCGCTGCGGTGCAGATGCGAGATCACGTCGCCACGGTCGTACGGCACGAGCAGGTCGATCTCGACGTCCGGCTCGGGCAGGATCTCGGCGATCCGCGCCTCCAGCTCGTCGATGCCCTCGCCGCTGCGCGCCGACACGAAGACCGCGTCGGGAGCGAGACCGCGCAGCACCAGCCGCGTGCCCTCGTCCACCAGATCGGCCTTGTTGAAGGCGATGATCTCGGGGATGCTGCGGGCGCCCACCTCGCCGATCACGTCGCGCACGGTGGCGATCTGCCCGGCCGGATCGGGGTGGGAGGCGTCCACGACGTGGACGATCACATAGGAGTCCGCGACCTCCTCGAGCGTCGACCGGAAGGCCTCGACGAGCTGGTGCGGAAGCGCTCGCACGAAGCCGACCGTGTCGGCGAGCGTGTAGAGGCGCCCGTCCTTCGTCTGGGCCTTGCGGACGGTGGCGTCGAGGGTCGCGAAGAGCGAGTTCTCGACGAGGACGCCCGCGTGCGTCATCCGGTTCAGCAGGCTCGACTTGCCGGCGTTCGTGTACCCCGCGATCGCCACCGAGGGGACGGCGTTGCGCTTGCGGTTCGCGCGCTTGGCCTCGCGGGCGGGCTTCATCGCCGTGATCTGCTTGCGCAGGCGCGCCATGCGGGTGTGGATGCGGCGACGATCGAGCTCGATCTTCGTCTCACCCGGACCGCGCGAGCCCATTCCGGCTCCCGCGCCCACCTGGCCGCCGGCCTGGCGGGACATGGACTCGCCCCAGCCGCGCAGTCGCGGGAGCAGGTACTCGAGCTGCGCGAGCTCGACCTGCGCCTTGCCCTCACGGCTCTTCGCGTGCTGGCTGAAGATGTCGAGGATCACCGCGGTGCGGTCGATCACCTTGACCTTCACCACGTCCTCCAGCGCACGCCGCTGGCTCGGTGCGAGCTCGGTGTCGGCGACGACCGTGTCCGCGCCGAGGGCCGCGACGAGCCCCGCGAGCTCCTGGGCCTTGCCCTTGCCGAGGTAGGTGCTCGGATCGGGGTGCGGGCGGCGCTGGAGCAGGCCGTCGAGGACCGTCGCTCCCGCCGTCTCCGCGAGCGCGGCGAGCTCGTGCAACGAGTTCTCCGCGTCCTCCAGCGAGTTCTGCGAGTACACGCCGATGAGCACGACGTTCTCCAGGCGCAGCTGGCGGTACTCGACCTCCGTGACGTCCTCGAGCTCGGTCGAGAGGCCGGCGACGCGTCGCAGCGCCTGCCGGTCGTCGCGGTCGAACTGCTCGCCGTCGCTGTTCTCGCCCTCGTGGCCGGCGCTCTGCAGCGCCTGGGCTCCACCCGCGACGAAGCGCGAGTACCCTGCCGAACGCGACTGCGCGTTCGCCAGGACCCTCGAGACGACGTCCACGGCCTCGGTCGTGTCGGTCTCGTTCAGGTCTTCCGTCATCCGGATAACACTAACTCCTCAGGTCTTGATAGGTTCACTTCTCATGGCCGCCGAGCACTACTTCTCGAGTACTCCCGACGGCGACCTCCGGCCCCGCAGGATCCAGGCCCGCCTGGCCGGCCGCGACCTCGAGGTCACGACGGCAGGAGGGGTGTTCAGCCCCGGTCACGTCGATCTCGGCACGCGCGTCCTGCTGGACGCGGTGCCCGACGCCCCCGCTGACGGGGACCTGTTGGACCTCGGCTGCGGCTGGGGCCCGATCGCCCTCGCGCTCGCCCTCGCCTCCCCCGACGCCCGGGTGTGGGCGGTCGACGTCAACCAGCGGGCGCTCGAGCTGGTCCGTCGCAACTGCGAGGAACTCGGCGTCCTCAATGTCAACGCCGTGCTGCCCGAGGATGTTCCCGACGACGTCCGCTTCCGCACGGTGTGGTCGAACCCGCCGATCCGCATCGGCAAGGAGGAGCTGCACCTCCTGCTCGAGCGCTGGCTGCCGCGGCTCGAGGAGGGCGCGGACGCCTGGCTCGTCGTGCAGCGCAACCTCGGCTCCGACTCGCTCCAGACCTGGCTGGGCGCCGCGTTCGCCGGGCGGCTCGACGTGGAGCGCGTCTCCTCGGCGAAGGGCTTTCGCGTGCTCCGGACGACCCGCCTGGCCTGACCGGGTCCTCAGTCGATCCGGATCGTCCCGGTGAAGACGAGGTCGGCCGGGCCGGAGAGCCCGACGTGCTCGCCCTCCTCCGCCGCGAACATCGTCACGCCGAGCGTGCCGCCCGGGACCTCCACGCGCCAGGCCTGCGGAGCGCGCGCTCCCGCCCAGTAGCGCACCGCCAGTGCCGCCGCCGCGGCACCCGTGCCGCAGCTCAGGGTCTCGCCGCTGCCGCGCTCGTGCACGCGCATCCGGATCCGCCCGATCCCGTCGTGGACCAGGGGCTCGCCGGGAACCACGAACTCGACGTTCGCGCCGTCCTCGGGCTCCGGGTCGAGCTGCGGGATGTAGGAGAGGTCGGCGGAGTCGAGCTCCTCGTCGTTGCTGAGGGCGACGACCACGTGCGGATTGCCGAGGTCGATCCCGAGACCGGGGCGCGCGACCTTGAGCTCCTTCGCCCGCACCAGGGGCTCGCCGCCCGCCAGCTCCCAGCGGCCGAGGTCGACCTGGAACCCGGCACCGCTGCGGGTGACGTCGCGGACGCCGGCGCGGGTGCCGATCGGCAGGGTGTCGCCGGGCTCGAGCGTCGCGAGGCCGCCCGCGAGCAGGAACGCGGCGTAGACGCGGATGCCGTTGCCGCACATCTCGGCGATCGAGCCGTCGGCGTTGCGGTAGTCCATGAACCACTCCGCCTCGCTCTCCTCGGCCAGAGCCGCGGCGCCCTCCGGGATCGCGCGGGAGCGGACGGCACGGATGACGCCGTCGGCGCCGACGCCGAAGTGGCGGTCGCAGATCATCGCGATCTGCGCGGGCGAGAGGTCGACCTCACCGTCCGGGTCGCTGAAGAGCACGAAGTCGTTGCCGGTGCCCTGGCCCTTGGTGAAGTGCAGCTCGATCGTCATGGCGCACAGCCTAGCGAGGAGCGGGAGCGGCGGCCTGGGCGGCGGCGTGCGCCCGCGACACCAGGTCCGGCGCATCGTACGGGAGCCGGTGGGCGCCGGCGTAGCGCCGGAACCAGCTGTTCTGCCGACGTGCGTAGCGGCGCGTGAGCGCCTGCGTCGCCGCGATCGCCTCCTCCTCGCGGAGGACGCCGGCACGCTGGGCGAGCGCCTGGGCGTACCCGATGGCCCGCCCGGCTGTGACGCCGCGCTCCAGGCCGAAGGGGACGAGCCGCTCGACCTCGTCGAGCATCCCGGTCGCCCACATCCGCTCCACCCGCCGGTCGAGGCGCTGCACCAGCTCCTCCCGCGGAGCCTCGAGGAACAGGATCGAGGCGGGGCGCCACCGAACCGGCTCGTCGGACATCAGCGCGCTGTGCGTGCTCCCGCCGGTGAGCTCCGCGATCTCGAGCGCGCGGACGATGCGCCGGGCGTTGTGCGGACCGATCCGCTCGGCCACTCCGGCGTCGATCCGGCGCAACCGCTCGACGAGGGCGCCCAGGCCCTCCCGCTCGGCGGTCTCCTCGAGCCGGCGCCGGACGGCCGGGTCGGTGCCCGCGAACGAGAACTCGAAGACGACGCTGGAGACGTACAGACCGGAGCCCCCGACGAGGATCGGCGTCGCCCCGCGCGCCAGCACGCTCTCGATCACGCGCCGCGCCTCGCTCTGGTAGCGGGCGACCGACGCCTCCTCCGTCACGTCGAGGACGTCGAGCAGGTGGTGCGGGACGCCCCGACGCTCGTCGGCGGGCAGCTTCGCGGTGCCGATGTCCATCCCGCGGTAGAGCTGCATCGCGTCGGCGTTCACGATCTCAGCGGCGCCGCCGTCCTGCCGGATCGCCTCGGCGAGCTCGAGCGAGAGGTCGGACTTGCCCGTGCCGGTCGCGCCGACGACCGCGATGAGCTCCGGCGCGGTATCGGGGGCTCCGGTCTCAGCGCTCGCCATCGAGGGCGTCGTAGATCGGCGTCGTCAGCGTGCCGGCGTCGCGCACGCGCAGCGACGGCAGGCCCAGCGAGACCCGGGGCGCCCCGCTCCCGCCCGGGGCGGCCGGAACTCCGCAGGACTCGGTCTGCGCCCGGTCCCAGGCGTCGCCCGCGCGGGTGCGGCGGATGCGGAGCGGCGCGCCGTCGGGCGAATCCGCCAGGAGGTAGAAGGGGGCGGCACGGGTGACCCGGACGGAGACCACGTCTCCGGGACGCGGCTGCTCGGAGCCCTCGGGCACGTCGAAGTGCACCAGACGGCTGTCCTCGGCGCGTCCGCTCAGCCGGTGCGTCTCCGTGTCGCGACGGCCCTCGCCGGTCGCGACGAGGACCTCGACCTCTCGGCCGACGACTGCGCGGTTCTCCTGCTCGCTGATCGCGTCCTGCAGGGCGACGAGCCGCTCGTAACGCTCCTGGACGACCGCCTTGGGGATCTGGTCGGGCAGCGTCGCGGCCGGGGTGCCGGGCCGGATGGAGTACTGGAAGGTGAAGGCGGAGGCGAAGCGGGCCGCCTCGACCACCCGCAGGGTCTCCTGGAAGTCGGCCTCCGTCTCGCCGGGGAAGCCCACGATGATGTCGGTGCTGATCGCCGCGTGCGGGATGCGATCGCGCACCCGGTCGAGGATCCCGAGGAACTTCTCGGAGCGGTAGGAGCGGCGCATCGCCTTGAGGACGCGGTCGGAGCCGGATTGGAGCGGCATGTGCAGCTGCGGCATCACCGCCGGCGTCTCGGCCATGGCGTCGATCACGTCGTCGGTGAAGGCCGCGGGATGGGGGCTCGTGAAGCGGATCCGCTCGAGCCCGTCGATGGTGCCCGCCGCGCGGAGCAGCTTCGAGAACGCCTGGCGATCGCCGAACTCGACGCCGTAGGAGTTCACGTTCTGGCCGAGAAGGGTGACCTCGATCGCGCCGTCGTCCACGAGCGCCTGGATCTCGGCGAGCACGTCGCCGGGGCGCCGGTCCTTCTCCTTGCCGCGGAGCGAGGGGACGATGCAGAAGGTGCAGGTGTTGTTGCAGCCGACCGAGATCGAGACCCAGCCGCTGTAGGTCGAGTCGCGCTTCGTGGGGAGCGTGGAGGGGAAGACATCGAGCGATTCGAGAATCTCGAGCTGCGCCTCGTCGTTGTGGCGGGCGCGCTCGAGCAGGCTGGGGAGGGCGCCCATGTTGTGCGTGCCGAAGACCACGTCGACCCACGGGGCACGGTCGAGGATGACGTTCTTGTCCTTCTGCGCGAGACAGCCGCCGACCGCGATCTGCATCCCCTCGTGGCGGCGCTTCACCGACGCGAGGTGGCCGAGGTTGCCGTAGAGCTTGTTGTCGGCGTTCTCGCGCACCGCGCAGGTGTTGATCACGACGACGTCGGCCTCGGCTCCATCGGCGGACACGTAGCCCGCCGCCTCGAGCGAACCGCTCAGCCGCTCGGAGTCGTGCACGTTCATCTGGCACCCGAACGTACGGACCTCGTAGGTCCTCGGCCGGGTCTCGGCGACGGGCGACGGGGCGGTACCGAGCGTGCTCATGGTGTGGGATTCTACGCTCCGGTCGGACCGCTCCCGGGCCGCCGTGTCAGCGGAAGCGGACGCTCGACCCCGGCTTCCGGATCGTCTCGCGGACGACGCGCTGCACGAGTCCGCCGGCGTAGCCGCGGCGCGCGAGGAATCCCGTGAGTCGGCGCTCGGCGACCTCGTCGGAGAGCGAGCGCAGGCTCGGCAGGCGCTTGCGCGCGAGCTCGAGCGCCGTGCGGTACTCGTCGTCGCCGTCCAGCTCGTCGAGCGCTGACGCGATCGCCTCGGGGTCGATCTTCCGCGCGCGCAGCTCCTGCTGGATGGAGGAGCGGCCGAGCTTCTTGCGGTCGCGGAGCGAGACGACCAGCTGCTCCGCCATGCGGAGGTCGTCGAGGTAGCCGAAGCGCGTGAAGCGCTCGAGGATCTCGAGGGCGTCCTTCTCGGCGACGCCCTCCGTGTAGAGGCGCGCCTCGACCTCGGCGACCGAGAGGCTCTTGCGGGAGAGCCCCCGTACGATCCGATCCGCGACCTGCTCGGGATCGATCTCCTCCGGGATCTCGATCGCGTCGTCGTCGTCCTCGTCGTCCGCGTTCTCGACGAACGCCGGCGCGCGCCGGGCGACATGAGCCGAGAGCTCGGCGATCCGCTCGGAGGCCGGAGACGCGGCGCCGCCGACGGCCGAGCCTCCCGACTCTCCTCCGACCGTCCCGGGCGCACTGGTACGCGGCGTCCCGGCTCCGGACGGCTCCGGAAGCGACCCGGCCCCGTCGGCGGCCGGCGCCGCCGGAGCCCAGCCCTCGTCGCCCGCCGCACCCCGGTCGACCCAGGGCAGGAAGGCCACGGGGCGGCCCTTCGCCCCCTCCGCGGCCTTCTCCGCCACGGGCTAGGCGCCCTTGCGCACGGGCTGCTTGGTCTCGATCGCGACCGGCGCGGCCTCGACGGCCGCGTTCGGGTCGACGATCACGCCGAGCTTCACCAGGATGCGCTTCTCGATCTCAGCGGCCACATCGGCGTTGTCGATGAGGAACTGGCGCGCCTTCTCCTTGCCCTGGCCGAGCTGGTCGCCGTCGTAGGTGTACCAGGCGCCCGACTTGCGGACGATCTCGTGCTCGACACCGAAGTCGATCAGGCTGCCCTCGCGGGAGATGCCGACGCCGTAGAGGATGTCGAACTCGGCCTGCTTGAAGGGCGGGGCCATCTTGTTCTTCACGACCTTGACGCGGGTGCGGTTGCCGACCGCGTCGGTGCCGTCCTTCAGCGTCTCGATGCGGCGGATGTCGAGGCGGACCGACGCGTAGAACTTGAGCGCCTTGCCGCCCGCCGTGGTCTCGGGACTTCCGAAGAAGACGCCGATCTTCTCGCGCAGCTGGTTGATGAAGATCATCGTGGTGTTCGTGGTGTTCAGTCCGCCGGTCAGCTTGCGCAGCGCCTGGGACATGAGGCGCGCCTGCAGGCCGACGTGGGAGTCGCCCATCTCGCCCTCGATCTCGGCACGCGGCACGAGGGCCGCGACGGAGTCGATCACGATGAGGTCGATCGAGCCCGAGCGCACGAGCATGTCGGCGATCTCGAGCGCCTGCTCTCCGGTGTCGGGCTGCGACACGAGGAGGGAGTCGATGTCGACGCCGAGCTTCTTGGCGTACTCGGGGTCGAGCGCGTGCTCCGCGTCGATGAAGGCGGCGATGCCGCCGTTGCGCTGCGCGTTCGCGATCGCGTGCAGCGTGAGGGTTGTCTTTCCGGAGGACTCGGGGCCGTAGATCTCGACGATGCGGCCGCGGGGGAGCCCGCCGATCCCGAGCGCGACGTCGAGCGCGATCGAACCGGTCTGGATCACCTCGACGGGAGCGCGGTCGTCGCTTCCAAGGCGCATGACGGCGCCCTTGCCGAACTGGCGGTCGATCTGGGCGAGTGCGGTCTCGAGGGACTTCTCGCGGTCGGAGGAACTGGGCATGGCCGTCTCGCTCTCGTGTTCGTGGTGGTGTCGCCTACAGGCTGTCGCGACATGCCGGTGGCTGTCGGAGTGACAGTGCCGGCCGGCTGCGACAAGGCGGTGAAGCAGGTCCGTTCAGGTGTCTCCGACGGTACGCCCGACCACCGACATCGGGGCCGAGCGAGAGCGACTCCGTGGAGACGGGGCCGTTCCTGCTTCTGTGGAGGAGCCTAGACCCGTTCGAACACGGATTCGAGCACGAGCCGTCGGCGTGTCGAACACGGCTTCGGCGACGGGAGCGTCAGCGGTGGCGCTTCCGCGGATCCACGCCGTGCCACCGGGCCTCCGGGACGTCGTTGGCGCGGCAGAGGGCGAGCCAGACCTCGCGCGGCTCCGCTCCGTCCGCGAGGGCGCGCTCGGCTGTGCGGCCCCCGAGCTCGGTCAGCACGAGGTCCGAGACCAGGACACGGGCGTAGGCGCCGCCGAACTCGTCGTCCACCAGCTGCCGGAACTCGCTCAAGCGCATGCGTCCACGGTAGCCGCTGCCCGGAGGCCGCACTCCCCCGGGAACGCCGAAGGGCGCCCGGCCGGAGCCTGGGCGCCCTTCGTGTGGAGCGGGTGCGGTGAGTGGAGGGGACGGGGGCCGACTACTGCGTGACGAGGTCCGCGTCGAAGCCGGCGACCATGTCGGCCGGGATGGTGTCGGGGATGGTGTCGATGCCCTCGATGACGGCGAGACGATCGCCGACCTCGCGCATGATCACCGAGATGGGGGTGTCGAGGGCGTCGGCGACAGAGGCGAGGATCTCCGAGGAGGCCTCCTTCTGACCGCGTTCGACCTCGCTCAGGTAGCCGAGCGCAACGCTAGCCTTGCTCGCCACCTGACGGAGCGTACGACCTTTCTGCAGGCGAAAGTCCCTGAGGACATCGCCGATCTCCTGACGAACTAGAACCACTGGACCCTCCTTCTCCACGTCAACCGCATGTCGTGCACCTGCACCGCGAGCACGAGCGCCGGAGATTCCGGAGCGGGTGATCGGGGGGCTGGGACGAGAGAACCGGATAGCTGTTCACTACCCGGTTCGTATGGTGTCGACTCTAATACCGGATGACTGGACTTTGCGTGTGAGCGACACCAGCTGTAACCGGGCCGCAATGCGGCGCATTCCGATTCCCGGAGGGCCCTCGCTGGGTATCCGCCTCATGCCCCCCGGGAGATCAGCTCCGCGCCGAGGGCGAGGGCCGCGTCGACCGAGGCGGCGCGGATCGCGGCGCGGTCGCCGTCGAACCGGTGCTCATGGACGAGCTCGTCCTCGCCGAGGACGGCCGCCACGAAGACGGTGCCGACGGCCGTGTCCCCCTGCGGATCCGGACCGGCGACCCCAGTGGTCGCCAGGCCGAGCGTCGGACGCCCGTCGGCTGCGAGCCGCGAGGACGCTCCGCGCGCCATCTGCACGGCGACTCCGGGATCGACGGGACCCCGCTCGCCGAGGACGCGCGCGTCGACCCCGAGGAGCCGGTCCTTGAGGTCGGTGGCATAGCTCACCACTCCCCCGCGGTACACGGCGGAGGCGCCGGGCACCTCCACGAGGGCGGAGCTGAGCGCGCCGCCGGTGAGGGACTCCGCGACGGCGAGGTCGACACCCCGCCGCCGGAGCTCGGCGATCAGCTGCGCGGCCGTCACCGCGTCGACCGGGCGGCCCGGCTCTGGCGGGCGGCGTCGGCGAGGTAGTCGATCCCGGTGGCGACCGTGAGCACCACCGCCGCCGTCATCGTGATGCCGTTCAGCCAGTGGACCCACTCGCCGAGGACGGCCCAGAGCGGCAGCAGAGCGAGGGAGATCGCGATCGACTGCACGATCGTCTTGAGCTTGCCGCCCCGCGACGCGGGGATCACCCGGTCCGAGAGCACGGCCATCCGGAACACGGTGATGCCGATCTCGCGCACCAGGATGACGATCGTCACCCACCACGGCAGCTCCGCGAGGATCGAGAGCCCGACGAGCGCCGCGCCGGTGAGCACCTTGTCGGCGATCGGATCCAGGAGCTTGCCGAGATCGGTCACGAGGCCCCGGCTCCGGGCGATGTGCCCGTCGATGCCGTCCGTGGCGATCGCGACGATGAAGAGGAGCGCCGCGGCGATCCGGATCCCGCCGTCCTGCCCCCCGTCGGCCAGCAGGAGCCAGAAGAAGACGGGCGCCAGCAGGATCCGGACGACCGTGATCGCGTTCGGCAGGTTCCAGTTGCCCGACGCGGCCGGAGCCGGTGCGGTGGGGTGGGTCATCGTGCTCCGCCGTTCCTCGCAGTGCGGGCGACCGGGACGGTCACTCGCGTCCCGTCAGCGTCCAGGCGTCCTCGCCGGACCCCTCGTCGTCGTCGTGGTAGTCGGTGGCGGCGGGCCCCGTCGGCTCGGCCAGCGGATCCGCGTACGGGTCCGGGGCGACCGAGGACGGCGCGGCCGGCCCCTCGCCCGGGTCCTCGCCGCGCATCCGCGCGAGGACGCCCGGCAGCTGCTCGGCGGTGACCAGCACGTCGCGGGCCTTCGACCCCTCGGAGGGGCCGACGACCTCGCGCGACTCGAGCAGGTCCATCAGTCGGCCGGCCTTGGCGAAGCCGACGCGGAGCTTACGCTGCAGCATCGAGGTCGAGCCGAACTGCGTGCTGACGACGAGCTCGGCCGCCGCGACCAGCAGCTCGAGGTCGTCCCCGATGTCGGAGTCGATCTCCTTGCGCTGCGCCTGCACGGTGATGTCCTGGCGGTACTCGGGCTGCGCCTGACGGGTGACGTGCTCGACGACCTTCGCGATCTCGTCCTCGCGGACCCAGGCGCCCTGGACGCGCATCGGCTTGTTGGTGCCCATGGGGAGGAAGAGGCCGTCGCCCTGCCCGATGAGCTTGTCGGCTCCCGGCTGGTCGAGGATGACCCGCGAGTCGGTCACGCTGGTCACCGCGAAGGCGAGGCGGCTGGGCACGTTCGCCTTGATGAGGCCGGTCACCACGTCGACGCTCGGCCGCTGCGTGGCCAGCACGAGGTGGATGCCCGAGGCGCGCGCGAGCTGGGTGATGCGCACGATCGAGTCCTCGACGTCGCGCGGGGCGACCATCATCAGGTCGGCGAGCTCGTCGACCACCACGAGGAGGTACGGGTACGGCTTGAGGACGCGGCTGCTGCCCGCGGGGAGCTTGATCTCGTCGGCGCGGACGGCCGCGTTGAAGTCGTCGATGTGGCGGAACCCGAACGACGCCAGGTCGTCGTAGCGCATGTCCATCTCCTTCACGACCCACTGCAGCGCCTCGGCGGCCTTCTTGGGGTTCGTGATGATCGGAGTGATCAGGTGCGGCACTCCGCCGTAGATGGTGAGCTCCACGCGCTTGGGGTCGATCAGGACCATGCGCACGTCCTGCGGGCGCGCGCGCATCAGCAGGCTCGTGATCATCGAGTTGACGAAGCTGGACTTGCCGGAGCCGGTGGAGCCGGCGACCAGGAGGTGCGGCATCTTGGCGAGGTTCGCCACGACGTAGCCGCCCTCGACGTCCTTGCCGACGCCGATGGTCATCGGGTGCGTGGACGTCGTCGAGGCCGGCGAGCGGAGGACGTCGCCCAGGGAGACGATCTCGCGGTCCGTGTTGGGGATCTCGACGCCGATCGCGCTCTTGCCCGGGATCGGGGAGAGGATCCGGACCTCGTTGCTGGCGACGGCGTAGGAGAGGTTCTTGCTGAGCGCGGTGACGCGCTCGACCTTGACGCCGGGGCCGAGCTCGATCTCGTAGCGGGTGACGGTCGGGCCGCGGGAGAAGCCGGTGACCGTCGCGTCCACGTTGAACTGCTGCAGCACCTCGGTGATGGCGCGGACCATCTCGTCGTTGGCCGCCGAGCGCGCCTTGGAGGGCGTGCCCGTCGAGAGGGCGGCCGCCGAGGGGAGGCGGTACGGCGCGTCCTCCTCGAACGAGGAGTCGAACCCGGCGGTCGGGTCCTCCTCGGCGAGGGGCGCGATCGGGCCGGTCTCGATGACCGGCGGGACCGGGACGGCGGGCGCCACGTCGAGGCGGTCGAGCCGGATGACCTCGGTCGCGTCGTCGTCGACCACGCCGGTCGCGCCGCGGGGAGCGCCCGTCTGCTCGAAGCGGGCGAGCGCCGCCTCGGCGGTCTCGGCCTCGGCCAGCACCTCGGTGGCGTAGGAGCGGGTCGGCGGGTGGGCCTCGTCGTCGCGCTCCTCGAGCGCGGTGTCGAAGCCCTTCGCGCGGCCGCGGGCGGGAGCGGTGCCCTCGAGCACCTCGGCGAAGGAGTCGATCGGGAGCTCGGTCTGCACGGTCGGCTCGTCCTCGCGCCCGGACTCGGTGCGCCGCCACCAGGGCAGCTCTCCGCCGTCCTGCTGCGCGTCCTCCTCCTGCTCGGCCTCCGCCTTCGCCGCGGCCTTGGCGGCGGCCCGCTCGGCCTTGAGGCGGGCGCGCTCCTCGTCGTCGAGCACGGGGGCGCCGAAGAGGTAGCCGTAGAGCTCCCGCGAGCGCGCGCCGATGCGGTTCGGCGGGGTCTTGGTGATGATGAACAGCGACAGCAGGATCACGAGCGACAGCAGCACGGTCGCGCCGGGGACGGTGGCGATCGCCGCGAGCGGGGCGCCCACCAGCCAGCCGAGGACGCCTCCCGCTGCCGCCATGGTCTCGATTCCCTGGCCGGGCTGCGGCAGGCCGAGGTGCGCGTGGCAGATGCCGGCGGAGGCGACGAGCAGCGTGATGACGCCCACGCCGATCCGCCCGTTGTCGTCGACGGACCGGGGGTGCCGGAACAGCCAGAGGGAGAAGAGGAGAAGGACGACCGGCAGCACGTAGGCGACCCGGCCGAAGAAGCCGCCGAAGCTCCACGCGTCGAGCACCAGGGCGACCGGGTCGGTCGCGAGGAACCACTCGACGACCGCGCCCGCGACGGCCAGCAGCAGCAGCAGGAAGGGGACGCCGTCGCGGCGCTCCTCCTTCGCCAGCCGCTCGGGACCGAGGGCGCGCGCGGCGCCGCCCGCGAGGTGGGCCAGCGCCATCCAGAGCCGCACGGCGGGGTTGGTGCGCGGGGCGGACTCGAAGGCCACCGTCTTCGTCTCGGCGGCCGCCTTGCCCGAGCCCCGGCCGGATCGCGGCGCGCCGGAGCGCGGAGTCGCGCTGCCGCGCCCGCGCGAGGTCGTCTTGGTACTGGTCGCCATGAGGCCACCGTACCCGCCGCCCCCGTCAGGGCCGGTGACCCGCGCCGCGACGGCCGGCGCCGATCCGCCGCCGGCCGGGAGGCTCAGGCCTCGATGACGAGCGGCACGATCATGGGCCGGCGGCGGTAGGAGGTGTTGACCCAGCGGCCGACGACGCGACGGACGGCCTGCGACAGCGCGTGCTGGTCGCTCGCCCCGTTCCGCACCGCCTCCTCGAGCGCGGCCGCGATCCGCGGCTTGACCTCGTCGAAGACGCTGTCGTCCTCCGCGAAGCCCTTCGCGTGGATCTCGGGGCCGACGACGATCCGCCCCGTGCCCGCCTCGACCACCACGATGATCGAGATGAAGCCCTCCTCGCCGAGGATCCGCCGGTCCTTGAGGTCGGCGTCCGTGATCTCGCCCACCGACGATCCGTCGACGTAGACGAACCCCAGGTCGAGCCGTCCGACGACGGTCGCCCTGCCGTCGAGCAGGTCGATCACGGTGCCGTCCTCGGCGATGATCGTGTTCTCCTCCGCGATCCCGGTCTCGCGCGCGAGCTGCGCGTTCGCGACCAGGTGCCGGTACTCGCCGTGCACCGGCATCACGTTCAGCGGCTTGAGGATGTTGTAGCAGTAGAGGAGCTCGCCGGCCGCGGCGTGCCCGGACACGTGCACCTTCGCGTTGCCCTTGTGGACGACGGTCGCTCCGAGCCGCGTGAGCCCGTTGATGACCCGGTACACCGCGTTCTCGTTGCCGGGTATGAGGCTGGAGGCGAGGATCACGGTGTCGCCCTCCCCCGGCTCGATCTGGTGATCGAGGTTGGCCATCCGGCTGAGGACGGCCATCGGCTCGCCCTGCGACCCGGTGGACATGTAGACGATCCTGTCCTCGGGGACGTCGCCCGACTTCTTCATGTCGACCAGGACTCCCGGAGGGACGTGCAGGTAGCCGAGATCCGCGGCGATGCGCATGTTGCGGACCATGGAGCGGCCGAGCAGCGCCACGCGGCGGCCCGTGGCGTGAGCCGCGTCGAGCACCTGCTGCACCCGGTGCACGTGGCTGGAGAAGCTCGCGACGATGACGCGGCGGGTCGCCCTGGCCATGACGCTCTCGATGACCGGGCCGATGTCGCGCTCGCTCGGCGTGAAGCCGGGGACGTCGGCGTTGGTGGAGTCGACCATGAACAGGTCGACTCCCTCCTCGCCGAGGCGGGCGAAGGCGCGCAGGTCGGTGATCCGGCCGTCGAGCGGCAGCTGGTCCATCTTGAAGTCGCCGGTGTGCAGCACCGAGCCTGCGTCGGTGACGATCGACACGGCCAGCGCGTCCGGGATCGAGTGGTTCACGGCGACGAACTCGAGCTCGAAGGGCCCGAGGTTCTCGACGTCGCCCTCCTTCACCGTGAGCGTATACGGCGTGATCCGGTGCTCCTTGAGCTTCGCCTCGACGAGGGCGAGCGTGAGGGTGGAGCCGATCAGCGGGATGTCGCGCTTCAGCCGGAGCAGGTAGGGGACGGCGCCGATGTGGTCCTCGTGGCCATGGGTGAGGACCACTCCGACGATGTCGTCGAGCCGGTCCCGGATGGGCGTGAAGTCCGGGAGGATCAGGTCGACGCCCGGCTGGTCCTCCTCCGGGAAGAGCACGCCGCAGTCGACGATCAGGAGCCTGCCGTCGATCTCGAAGACGGTCATGTTGCGGCCGATCTCGCCGAGGCCGCCGAGGGGGATGATCCGGAGCGTTCCCGGAGCGAGCGGGGCGGGGATGATCACGGGACCGGGCATGCGCCCTCCTTCTCCAGCAGTGCTTTCTCGGGACGTGCCGCTCGGGCTCAGCGGGTGGTGCCGGCGACCTTCGGGAGGGCGCCGCCGGCCGCGGCGTTGCGGTCGGGCCGGAAGTTGCGGAAGTCGACGCCCGGGATGTCGCGGACCAGGCCGAGCTCGTCCTCGATGAGCGCCGCCTCCGACTCCTCCGGGCCGACCAGGGGCAGCCGCACGCGCGGCGAGGAGATGCGGCCGAGGCCGTGCAGGATGTACTTCGCGGCGACGGTCCCGGGGACGTGCGTCATCACGGCGCGCACGAGCGGCTCGAGCTGCTGGTGCGCGCGGGTGGCCGCGTGGAGGTCGCCCGCGTTCACCGCGTCGACGATCGTGCGGTACGGCGCGGCGGCGATGTTGGCGGTGACGCCGATGAGCCCCGTGGCGCCGATGGCGAGCTCGGGGAGCACGTTCGCGTCGTCGCCGCAGAAGTACATCAGGTCGGTCTGGTTGAGCACGCGGCTGACCTCGGAGAGATCGCCCTTCGCGTCCTTCACGGCCAGGATGTTCGGGTGCTTGGCAGCCCGCAGGATCGTCTCGTAGCGGATCGGCACGCCGGTGCGGCCGGGGATGTCGTAGAGGATGACCGGCAGGTCCGTCGCATCCGCGATCATCCGGAAGTGGGTGAGCACGCCCGCCTGCGTGGGCTTGTTGTAGTACGGGGTGACGATCATGTTGCCGTCGGCGCCGGCCTTCTCGCTCTGACGGGCGAGCTGCATGGCGTGGGCGGTCTCGTTCGAGCCGCCTCCCGTGATGATCTTCGCGCGGCCCCCGGCGACCGAGCGGCCGACCTCGACGAGGCGGATCTTCTCCGGGTCGGTCAGGGTGCTGGTCTCGCCCGTGGTCCCGGTGACCACGATGCCGTCCGCGCCCGCTGCGATGCAGTCGTCGATGTGCTTCTCGACACCGGGCCAGTCGACCTCGCCGTCGGCGGTGAACGGGGTGACCAGGGCGACCAGGACCTGGCCGAAGGGATTCTCCGGAGTTGACACGCTGCCAGGGTAGCGGGTCGCCGCCGCGCCGCCGGGAGGAGCTTCCCGGAGCCGCCCGCGCGGACGGCAGCAGGCGATCGGGCGGGACGGCCCGCTCGTCCTCGCCGGGCGGCGGGCTACGGGGCGACGCGGCCGTTCGCTGTGAAGGCGGCGGCCGTGAGGGGCATCAGCTCCTGGAAGTGCGTCTCCATCTGCTCGGCCGCCATCTCGATCTCGCGCTGCGGGAAGGAGGGGAACGTCGAGTCCTCGCGCTTGGTGCGCAGGGAGAGGAAGTTCATCAGCGAGCGGGCGTTGAGCGTGACGTACATCGACGAGTAGATGTTCAGCGGGAGGACGATCCGGGCGACCTCGCGGGCGACGCCCTCGCCGAGCATCCGCCGGTACGACTCGTAGGCCTGCGTGCTGACGCGGCGCGTCTCCTCGGCGACGAGCTCGGCCTGCTCCGCGGTGCCCGGCTCGAAGGAGTAGGCGCCGGGCTTGCCGACCTGCACGAGGTTGCGCCGGGGGCCGGGCACGTAGAAGACCGGGCGGAGCTCGCGGTAGCGGCCCGATTCCTCGTTGTAGGAGGCGATGCGGTGCCGCATGAACTCGCGGAAGACGAAGATCGGCGCCTGCACGTAGAAGGTCATCGAGTTGTGCTCGAACGGCGAGCCGTGGCGGTCGCGCATCAGGTAGTTGATCAGTCCGCGGTCGCGCTTGCGCTGCAGCTCGGCGTCGGACTCCTCGCCGTCGAGCGCCTCGGCGAGCGTCTTCTCGCCCTGGGTCGAGACGCGGGCCGCGAACAGCACGTCCGAGTCGTGGGCGCTCGCGCGGACCAGCTCGACGACGACATCACTGCGGAAGACGGGACTGCTCGGGTCTGCGCTGAGGCTGCTCTGTTCGGTCACGGATCGAACCTAGACCACGCTCCGACCGCGGCCGTCGTCACATCCCGAAACAGTCGTCCGCGCAGCGCCTGCGCCGACCTACGCTTCCCGGATGGAGCCCGTGACGATCCTCGCCGCACTGCTCGGCCTCGTCGCGCTGGGCGTCGTCCTCGGGGCTGTCCATCGGGCCCGCTCCGGGCGCGTCGCGGGCGTCCCCTCGCGCCAGGGCCCCGCGATCGACCCCGGCGGGCTCGTCCCCGGCGCAGTGCTCGGGACCCGGGCCACAGTCGTGCAGTTCTCGACCGACGTCTGCACGCGGTGCCCTGCAGTGCGACGGATGGTCGGGGAGCTCGCCCAGCAGCGGACCGGGCTGGCGCACCTCGACGTCGATCTGACGCACCGCCCCGACCTCGCGGCGCGCTTCCGCGTCCGGCAGACGCCCACGCTCCTCCTGCTCGATCGAGACGGAGTGCCGCGCAGCCGCATCGGCGGCGCTCCGACCCGCGCCGCCCTGACCATCGAGCTCGACCGACTCCAGGAGACATGATGAGCTCCCGCTCCCCCTCCACCACCGGCGCCACTCCCCCGTCCGGCACCGTCGATCCCCGCGGCCCGAGGGTCGCCGCCGGAGTCACCGCCGCACTCCTCCTCACGGCCGTGGGCCTCGGGCTCGCGGCCCCGGCCCGGGCCGACCTCGACGGCCGGCTCTCCCAGCCCGGCTTCCTCCTGCTGCTCGCGCTCGCCGCCCTCTTCGCCTGGTCGGCCGCGCGCGGCGTCGGCTCCGGCCCCTGGGCGGTGCTGTTCCGCCGGGTGGTCCGGCCGCACCTGGCACCGCCGCGCGAGTGGGAGGACGCCCGCCCGCCGCGCTTCGCCCAGCTGATCGGCCTGGTGGTGACCGGCACCGGCGTCCTCCTGCACGTCGCCGGCGTCCCGGGATCGGTTCCGGTCGCCGCGGCCGTCGCCTTCCTCGCCGCCTTCCTCAACGCCGTGTTCGGCCTCTGCCTGGGCTGCGAGCTCTACCTCGTGCTCGCGCGGGCCGGCCTGGTCGGGCGCTCGGCCGGCTCCCGGGCGTGAGGCTCTAGGCTGGGTCCGCTTCGCGGGCGGCCCGCGACCGGCTCCGGGAGGCACCATGAGCGACTCATCCGCACGGCACTCCGACCACGACGGGACCACGGACTCCGGCTCGCCGCGACGCGCCGCGCGCACGCCGGGCGAGCACGTGTCGACGCCGTCCGAGCTGCCCTCGGCCCGGCCGAATGCGTCCGCTCCCCGGCTCCGCGTCCTGATCTCGGGCGCCAGCGGGATGATCGGCTCCGAGCTGACCCGCCAGTTGCGCGCCGAGGGGCACGAGATCCTGCGCCTGGTGCGCCACGCGCCGTCGAGCCCGGACGAGTTCCACTGGGCGCCCACCTCGCACATGCTCGACTTCAGCGTGCTCGACCGCGTCGACGCCGTGATCAACCTCTCCGGCGCCTCGATCAGCCGCCTGCCGTGGACCGCGTCCTACAAGCGGGAGATCCTCGACTCGCGGATCCAGTCCACGCAGACCCTCACCGACGCGATGCGGATGTCCTCGACCCCGCCGACGACGCTGATCAACGCCTCCGCGGTCGGCTACTACGGAGACCGCCCGGGCGAGGAGCTCACCGAGCAGTCCTCGCGCGGCGACGGGTTCCTCGCCGACGTCGTCGACCGCTGGGAGAAGGCCGCCCACCTCGCGCCCGAGGCCACGCGGGTGGTCACCGCTCGCACCGGGCTCGTCCTCGGCGACGGCGGCGCGCTCAAGCCGCTCCTGCCCCTGACGAAGCTCGGTCTCAGCGGGCCGCTCGGCAGCGGCAACCAGGCCTGGCCCTGGATCAGCCTCTACGACGAGGCCGCGGCGATCCGCCACCTGCTCACGTCCTCGCTCTCGGGCCCGGTGAACCTCGCCGGACCGGTGCCGGCGACCGCGAACGACGTGATGCGCACCCTCGCCGAGCAGCTGCACCGCCCGTTCAAGCTGGCCGTCCCCGAGAAGATCATCGAGCTCGCGCTGCGCGACGCCGGGCACGAGCTCCTGCTCTCGAGCCAGCGCCTGGTCCCCCAGCGGCTGCTCGACGACGGCTTCGAGTTCCGCCACCGCACGGTCGGCGAGGCGCTGGAGTGGGTGCTCGCCTGATCCCGGCCGCCCGAGCGGTCGTCGCCCGGAGAGCCGCGCTCGGGTCGCGGCCGAGCGGTCAGGCCGGAGCCTCGTGCTCCAGCGCGATGGCCCGGCGGATGGCGCCTCGGGCGCGCTTGCGGTCGCCGCTGGCGTCGTAGGCGAGGCCGAGGCGGTACCAGGCGCGCCAGCTCCCGGGCTGCTTGTCGACCTCCTCCGCGTACCGCGGGAACAGCGCGTCCGCCTCCTCCCGGAGCGGACGCCCGCTGGCCCGCGAGTCGAGGACCTCCTGCGGCAGCGCGTTCTCGCCCTCCAGCCGACGGGCCAGCTTCTCGGCGCGGAGCCCGAACAGCAGCTCGCGCACGAGCCCCCAGACGCCGACGGCGCCGAGGATCAGCAGGCCGACGCCCATCACGATGCCGGGCACCGTCGCCGCGGCGAAGGCGACGACGGAGTACTGCAGGCAGACGAACAGGTAGAGGGCGAGCAGGACCGCCATCAGGACGACGCCGACGCGGGTCCTCACGGGGTGCTCGTCGCTGCGGCGGCCTGGCCGGACGGACCCCGGTCGACGACGGGCTGCTCGTCGACCGGCCGCTCGGCGAGAGGCGCGGCGTCGAAGGCGGCGCGCAGGTCGATCAGCGCGTCGAGGCCCACCACCACCCCCGAGGTCGTCCGGACCGCGTCGAGAGCACGCAGGACGCCCTGCTCGTAGGACGCCTGCGAGGTGGTGTCGTGCCGGATGGTGACCGTCTCGCCGGTGCCGCCGAAGACGACCTCCTGGCGCGCCTCCACTCCGGGCAGGCGGAGGCTGTGGACCGGGACGCTCGCGACCTGCTGGCCGCGGGCCCGCTGGTCGGTGTGCGGAGCCTGCACCGGACCGAGCTCGGCCCGGGCGCGCAGCAGCAGCTCGGCCGTGCGGACCGCGGTCCCGGAGGGCGAGTCGACCTTGCGGGCGCCGTGGGTCTCGACGATCTCGGCGGCGTCGAAGAAGCGCGCGGCCACGGTGGCCAGCGCGGTCGCGAGCACCGAGCCCAGCGAGAAGTTGGGGATGATCACGACGCCGGCCTCCGGCTGCTCGGCGACGCTGCGCCGGAGGGCCGCGATCCGGTCGCCGGTCCAGCCGGAGGTGCCGACGAGCACCTTCCTCCCGTTGGCCACGGCGAAGTCGACGATCTGCTGGCTGACGGCCGGCACGGTCATGTCGACGACGACGTCGGCCGCGAGCATCTCGGCGGGATCGCTCCGCGAGCCGAGCCGTGCGACGAGCGAGAACTCGCTCGACGCCTCGATGAGCGAGCAGGTGAACGAGCCGAGTCGGCCGGACGCGCCGACCACGGCGACGGAGGTAGTCACCGACTCAGAGTAGCCCGCAGCTCAGTACGGCTGGGCCTCGGGCAGGCCGGTGCGCAGCTCCACGGGCAGGTGCGAGAGGTCGTTGTGCACGACGAGCACCGGCGGCTTGCGGGAGCGGACGCGGATGATCGTCAGCCCGCAGTTGGCCTGGTTGAGGCCCAGCCACCGCCAGTCGGGAGCGTCGAACACGTGGCGGACGAACCAGCCGATCACGAAGTTGTGGGTGATGAGGAGGTCGTGGCGGTCCTCGCGCGACGGCGCCAGGAACTCGGCCACCGCGTCCTGCATCTGCGCGTGCCCCGCCTCGATCTCGGCCGCGGTGACGCTGCCGAAGAAGGGCTCGAACGCCTTGGGCATGTCCGGGGTCGGCCCCGAGGGGATGCAGTCGAACAGCAGCGAGGACGGCTGGAGCGGCAGGCTCGGCAGAAGCGTCTGGAAGCGTGCGGCCGTCTCCTCGGCCCGGCGCAGCGGGGAGTGCCACGCTCCCGTGAAGGGGACTCCGCCGAGCCGCTCGGCGATGAGCCTCGCCTGGCGCTCACCACGGGCCGAGAGCGGGCCGTCCGGCATGCCGTGCTCGGCGTCCTGCTGCTCGCCGTGGCGGACGAGGTAGATGTAGTGGGACACGGGGTCCTCCCTGGTGCGGCGCGGCGGTGCGCGGTCAGCGGGCGTTCGACGATCGGATCAGATCGCGGAGGCGCTCTCGATCCCGGCGATCCCGGCGAAGGCCGACTCGTCGACCGCGCCGACGGCCGAGATCGACGACGGCCCCCGGGCCAAGTCTGCCGCGAGTGCCTGGACGTCCTCCGCGCCGACGAGGGCGAGTCGGCGCAGGCTCTCGTCGAGGTCGACGAACTCGCCGAAGGTCAGCTCGGCGCGTCCGAGGCGCGACATCCGGGTGTCGGAGTCCTCCAGCGCGAGCGCCGCCGCTCCCGAGAGCTGGCCGCGGGCGCGCGCGAGCTCGTCGTCGGTGACGCCGTCCTCGGCGAGGCGGTGGAACTCGGTGAGCAGGAGCTCGGCGACCGTCCCCGCCTTCGCCGGGGTGCACGCGGCGTAGAGCCCGAAGAGGCCCGCGTCCGAGTAGGACGGGGCGAAGGAGTAGACGGAGTAGGCCAGGCCGCGCTTCTCGCGCACCTCCTGGAACAGCCGCGAGGACATGCCGCCGCCGAGGATCGAGTTGAGGACGCCCATCGTCATCCGCCGCTCGTCGCCCGCGGCGAGACCGGGGAAGCCGACCAGCAGGTTCGCCTGCTCGGTGGGGCGGTGCACCACCGACAGGGCGCTGCCGCGGGTGTAGGACGCACGGCCGCCGACGCGCCGCTCGACGGGCGGGGCCGCCGGGCCGAGGTCCCAGCCGTCGGCGACGAGGACCCGCTGGAGCAGCGCGACGAGCGCCTCGTGGTCGACGGCGCCGGCGACGGTGATCACCACGTCTCGCGGGCGGTAGGCGGCGCGGTAGTGCGCCCAGACCGCGTCCCGGGTGGCCTCGCCGATGGTCGCGGCGGTGCCCCCGATCGGGCGGCCCAGCGGGTGGTCGCCGAACACGGCCTCGAACAGCTTCTCGCCCGCCACGTCGGCCGGATCGTCGTCCGCCATCGCCAGCTCCTCGAGGATGACCCCGCGCTCGGTCTCGAACTCGTCCGGATCGATCAGGCTCGAGGTCACCATGTCGGCGATCACCTCGACCGCCATCGGGAGGTCGCGGTCCTGGATCTTGGCGTAGTAGCAGGTGTACTCCTTGGCGGTGAGAGCGTTGTGCTCCCCGCCCACGGAGTCGAAGGACACGGCGATGTCGAGGGCGGACCGCTTCTGCGTGCCCTTGAACAGCAGGTGCTCGAGGAAGTGCGTCGAGCCGACGTTGGAGGGCACGGCGGGCTCGCCCGCGGTCGCGGGGCGGCCGGGCCGCTCGTCGCGAGAACCCGCGGCGACCCAGAAGCCGATCGTGGCGCTGCGGGCGCCTGGCACCGATTCGCTGAGGATGCGGACACCGCTCGGGAGGACGGAGCGGCGGACCGTGGATCCGCCTGCGGCCCGGACTGACGTCTCCGGCTGGTCGAGGGGCAGTGCGACTCCGTGATTCATCGTGCCCACCCTAGGCCACCGCGACGGCGGCCCGAGCCGGGCTGTCGCGCCGTGGCGGGAGAGGTGCAGGGGGCGTCGCGGACGGGCGCGGTCAGCGGCGCGCGCGCTCCAGCGCGGCCAGGTGTCCGGGGTCGAGCTCGAGCGAGACCGCGCGCACCAGCGCGTCCACGTCGGCGGGTGAGCGCGGGGCGACCGTCGCGGCGGTCAGCCGCGGCCGGCCGAGCAGCCAGGCCAGGGCGACGGCGGCGGGAGCGGCCGAGAGCTCGGCACCGATCGCGTCGAGGACGGCGAGGACCCGGCGTCCGCGGCGCCCGAGGTGGGCGGCGGCGAGTGCCCCGTCGGGCAGGCGGCCGAGCTCGCGGCGGGTGCGCTCGGCGCCGCGGAGGAACCCGTGGGCGAGGGGGACGGTCGCGAGCAGGGCGAGTCCCTGGCCGGCGGCGACGAGGCCGAGATCGCCCTCCGAGCCGGGCCGCTCGAGCAGGTTCCAGCGGACCTCCGCGCCGGCGAGGCGGGGCAGCCCGTGGGCGGCCAGGACGCGCGCCTCGAACAGCTCCTCCGGGGAGAACCCGGAGGCGACCACCGACCGCACCAGCCCGCGCGCCAGCAGCACGTCGACGGCGCTGAGGAGCTCGTCGAGGCGTCCGGCCCCGTCGGGGCGGACCGCCAGCACATCGAGGCGGTCGGTGCGGAGGCGGCGCAGCGCCCCCTCGACACGGTCCACCAGCGCACGCGGCGTCGCGGGCGCGCCGACCGGAGCGGCGAAGCGGCCGATCAGGAGGAAGCGGTCCCGGTCGCGGTGTCCGGCGGGCCAGCCGCCGACGCCCTCCGCGAGGCTCGAGTCGGTGACGACGACGCCGTTGCCGCCCCACGCCGCGTAGCGCTTGAGCAGCGCGGCACCGTCGTCGCGGCCGAGGGCCGCCGCGTCGAGCACGAAGGGGAAGAGGTCGTGGCCGGAGTCGCCCATCGGCCGGCGGTGCGAGGGTGCGACGGCGGTCGGCTCGACGGGGCCGGTCTCGGCGAGGACGCCGCTCGAGGAGGCTGCGCGGGACGCCGCGGGCGGGAGCGGGACGGCACTGTGACGGGGAGCCCGCACGACGGCGCCGGTCCTGTCCCTGGGCACTCCACCACTCTCCCTGCGGCGGCTCGGGTCCCGCCAGGGGAGAGAGTATCCGAGCGCCGGAGCCGCCACTCCGCCGGGTCGCGCACGGTTCACCAGATCGTTACACGGGCGCCGCCGGCGGGGTCGACTCGCGCCGGCGAGCGGTGCGGCGGGCCCCTCCGTGTCGGCCGTCCGGGCTAGATTCGCGACCATGGACTCCGCCGCCCCGACCCCCTCCGAGACCGCCGACCTGGGGGTCGACGTGATCTGGCTCTCGCCGGTCTACCCGTCGCCGCAGCACGACAACGGCTACGACATCTCGGACTACGAGGACATCGACCCGCGGTTCGGGACGCTGGAGGAGTTCGACCTGCTCCTCGCGGAGGCCCACGAGCGCGGCATCCGCATCGTGATGGACCTCGTGGTCAACCACACGAGCGACGAGCACGCCTGGTTCGTCGAGTCCCGCTCCTCGCAGGAGGACCCGAAGCGCGACTGGTATTGGTGGCGCCGCGGGCGCCGCTCGGCCGAGCCCGGCCGCGAGCTCGAGGCGGCCGCCGGCGCCGGCCTCGACGTCGCCGAGCCGAACGGCTGGCGCTCCTACTTCTCCGGCCCGGCCTGGACGCTCGACCCGGCGACGGACGAGTACTTCCTCCACCTCTTCGCGGTGCAGCAGCCGGACCTCAACTGGGAGAACCCCGAGGTGCGGCACGCGGTGCACGCGATGATGAACCGCTGGCTCGACCGCGGAGTGGACGGCTTCCGGATGGACGTGATCAACCTCGTCTCGAAGGACGTCGGAGCCGTCGACGGCGAGCAGGGCGGCGCGGGCATCGTCGGAGGGGTGGGTCCGCGGCTCCATGAGTACCTCCGCGAGATGCACGAGGCCGTGTTCGCGCACCGCGAGGGCTCCTTCCTCACCGTCGGCGAGATGCCCGGGGTCACCCTCGAGGAGGCGGTGCTCGTGACCGATCCCGAGCGGCGTGAGCTCGACATGGTCTTCCAGTTCGAGCACGTCGGCATCGACCACGGAGTCGACAAGTTCCACCCGGTGCCGCTGGACCTGGTCGCCTTGAAGGCCAACCTCGCGCGCTGGCAGGACGGCCTGGCCGAGCGCGGCTGGAACAGCCTGTACCTCGGCAACCACGACCAGCCGCGTCTCGTCTCGCGCTTCGGGGACGACGGCGCGCACCGCTACGAGTCCGCGACCCTCTGGGCGACGCTCCTCCACCTCCAGCGCGGCACGCCGTACATCTACCAGGGCGACGAGATCGGGATGACGAACGTCCCGTTCGCCGGCATCGAGGACTTCCGCGACGTCGAGTCCCTGAACTACTGGGCCGAGGCCGTCGGCGAGCGCGGCGAGGACCCGGCGACCGTGCTCGCCGGGCTGCGCGCGCAGAGCCGCGACAACGCCCGCACGCCGGTGCAGTGGGACGACAGCCTCCAGGCCGGCTTCACGACCGGCGAGCCGTGGATCGCGGTCAACCCCAACGCCGCCGAGGTGAACGTCGCCGCCGATCGGGCCGCCGAGCGGTCGGTCTTCGAGTACTACCGGGCGCTGATCGCGCTGCGGCACGCCGACGAGACGGTGCAGCTGGGCCGCTTCGCGCTGCTGGAGCCCGAGCACCCCGCGCTCTTCGCCTTCACACGCACCGGACCGGGCGAGCTGCTCGTCGTCGGGAACGTGTCCGGTGAGCCGCTCGAGGTGCCGCTGCTCGAGGAGTGGGCGGCTGCCGAGACGGTCCTCGGCAACGTCGCCGGTGCGACCGGGTCGACGCTCGGCCCGTGGGAGGCGCGCATCCTGCGCCGCTGAACCGCGCCGCGCCCCGCTCCGAGCCCGGCGCGGGGCGCGGCGCGGCGCTCGACGGCGGCGGACCAGCGGGCGAGAGCCTCAGGCGGAGACGCGGTCCAGCTGAGCGATGTCGCTCCGGGTCAGCGGGAGCGCGGCCGCCGCGAACAGCGACTCGAGCTCCGCGGCGTTCCGCGCCCGGACGATCGCCGCCGAGACCTCCTGGTGCGAGAGCACCCAGGCGAGCGCGACCACGCCGGGCTCCGTGTCGTGGGCCCCGGCGATCTCGTCGAGGGCAGCGAGCACGCGGGAGCCGTGGCGGCCGACGTAGTCCAGGCCCGCCTCGAACAGGGCCGACTCCGGCTCGTCCGTGCGGCTGCGCAGGGCGCCGGTGAGGTAACCGCTCGCCAGGGGCAGCCGCGCGAGGGTGCCGAGCTCGAGCCGCACCACCTCGGGGGCGACGTCGGTCTCGTAGGTCCGGCGCTCCATCAGGCTGTACTCCGACACGACGGCCGAGAGCGACGGCAGCGCGAACGCGGTCGCCGTCTCGTGCAGCGCCGTGATCGCGGCTCCGCTGAAGTGCGCGGCGCCCAGCGCGCCGACCGAGCCGTCCGCCAGGAACGGCGCGACCGCCGCCAGGCTGTCGGCGATGGGGATCCCGGGGTCCTCGCTGTCGAACGAGAGCAGGTCGATCCGGGTGCCGAGCCGCTCGAGGCTCCCCTCGATCGCGATGCGGACGTCCTCCGGGGCGAGGCCCGGCGCGTCCGGGTGCCGGCCGACCTTCGTCGCGACCAGCATCCGCTCGCGCAGCCCGCTCTGCTCGAGCCAGCGGCCGATCATGTACTCGCTCCGACCGGTCGCGTAGTGGTCCGCGGTCGAGATCAGGGTGCCGCCGAGGCGGCCGAACGCGTCGAGCACCTCGGTGGTGTCGTCGATCCCGGCGGCCCAGCCGAAGACGGAGCCGTCGAGGGCGAGCGGATGCACGGGGAGGCCGGTCCGACCCAGGGTGCGTGAGAGGAGGGGCGTCTCCGGCTCGGTGGCCAGGGGCGTCGGGTCGGTCACGGAGTCCTCCGGTCGGGGCGGTGCGGCGCGGTCCCGCCACCGTACCCCATGCCCCCGTCGACGACGGACGCCCGCCCCACCGGAGTGGGACGGGCGTCACGGTCGTGCAGGAGGGATCAGCTCTCGGCGGGAGCCTCGGCCTCGGCCTCCTCGGCCACGACGGGCGCGAGGGACAGCTTGCCGCGGTCGTCGATCTTGGTGATCTGGACGAGCAGCTTCTGGCCGACTCCGAGGACGTCCTCGACGTTCTCGACGCGCTTGCCGCCGGCGAGCTTGCGGACCTCGCTGATGTGCAGCAGTCCGTCCTTGCCGGGGAGGAGCGAGACGAACGCGCCGAAGGTCGCGAGCTTGACGACGGTTCCGAGGAACTGCTCGCCGACCTCGGGGTTGGTCGGGTTCGCGATGGCGTTGACCTGCGCACGCGCGGCCTCGGCCGACGGACCGTCGACGGCTCCGATGTAGACGGTGCCGTCCTCCTCGATGGAGATGTCGGCGCCGGTCTCGTCCTGGATCGCGTTGATCGTCTTGCCCTTGGGGCCGATCAGCTCGCCGATCTTGTCGACGGGGATCTGCACCGAGATCACGCGGGGCGCGGTCGGGGCCATCTCGTCGGGCTGGTCGATGGCCGCCGTGAGCACCGCGAGGATCGTGGTGCGGGCGTCCTTGGCCTGCTTGAGCGCGGCGTCGAGCACCGACGACGGGATGCCGTCGAGCTTCGTGTCGAGCTGGATGGCCGTGACGAACTCGGCGGTCCCGGCGACCTTGAAGTCCATGTCGCCGAGCGCGTCCTCGGCGCCCAGGATGTCGGTCAGCGCCGCGTAGCGGGTCTGGCCGTCGACGACGTCGGACACGAGGCCCATCGCGATGCCCGCGACCGGGGCGCGCAGCGGCACTCCGGCGTTGAGGAGCGACAGGGTCGACGCGCAGACCGAGCCCATCGAGGTCGAGCCGTTGGAGCTCAGCGCCTCGGAGACCTGGCGGATCGCGTAGGGGAACTCCTCGCGGCTCGGCAGCACCGGCACGAGGGCGCGCTCGGCGAGGAAGCCGTGCCCGATCTCGCGACGCTTCGGCGATCCGACGCGGCCGGTCTCACCGGTCGAGTAGGGCGGGAAGTTGTAGTGGTGCAGGTACCGCTTCTTGGTGACGGGCGACAGCGAGTCGATCTGCTGCTCCATCTTGAGCATGTTCAGCGTGGTGACACCCAGGATCTGGGTCTCGCCGCGCTGGAAGATGGCCGAGCCGTGGACGCGCGGGATGACCTGCACCTCGGCGTCGAGCGGGCGGATGTCGGCCAGGCCGCGTCCGTCGATGCGCACGCCGTCGCGGAGGATGCGGCCGCGGACGACCACCTTCGTGACGGACTTGTACGCCGCTCCGACCTGGTTGTAGGCCTCGGCCGACAGCTGACCCGAGGCGATGCGCTCGGCGATCTGCTCCTTGACGCGCGCCTTGAGGGCGTCGTCGGCGTCCTGCCGCTCGACCTTGTCGGCGATCTGGTACACGCGGACGAGCTCGTCGTAGCTGAGCTCGGCGACGTTGTCGTAGGTCTCCTGCGCGTAGGGCAGGAAAACCGGGTAGTCCTTGACCGGCTTCGCGGTCTCGGCGGCGAGCTTCGCCTGCGCCTCGACGAGTGCGCGGAGGAAGGGCTTGGCGGCCTCGAGGCCCTCGGCGACGACGTCCTCGCTGGGCTTGGTCGCACCCGCCTTGATGAGGTTCCAGGAGGACTCCGTGGCCTCGGCCTCGACCATCATGATGGCGACGTCCGAGGAGCCGTCCTCGTTGGTGACGACGCGGCCCGCGACGGTGAGGTCGAAGACGGCGTTCTCCAGCTGGGAGGCCTTGGGGAAGGCGACCCACTGGTCGCTGCCGGAGCCGTCGGACATGAGCGCCAGGCGGACGCCGGCGACCGGGCCGGAGAACGGCAGGCCGGAGATCTGCGTGGACGCGCTCGCGGCGTTGATCGCGAGGGCGTCGTAGAACTCGTCCGGCGCGATGCTGAGGACCGTGATGACGATCTGGACCTCGTTGCGCAGGCCCTCGACGAACGAGGGGCGCAGCGGCCGGTCGATCAGACGGCAGACCAGGATCGCCTCGGTGGAGGGGCGGCCCTCGCGGCGGAAGAACGAGCCGGGGATCTTGCCGGCGGCGTAGGAGCGCTCCTCGACGTCGACGGTCAGCGGGAAGAAGTCGAAGTTGTCCTTCGGGTTCTTCGAGGCCGACGTGGCCGAGAGGAGCATGGTGTCCTCGTCGAGGTAGGCGGCGACGGCGCCCTGAGCCTGCTGCGCGAGGCGGCCGGTCTCGAAGCGGACGGTGCGGGTGCCGTACGAGCCGTTGTCGAGAACGGCTTCGGCGAATGTGATTTCAGGACCTTCCAAGAGGTCTGTCTCCTTAACGTCTGCAGCGGCGCCCCTTCTGGGCGCCGGCGTTCGTCGGAGCAGCGGTCCGGTCAGGAATCGAGACGATCCCACGGCAGGGCTTCGCGCCGTGCCGTCGTGTGGAGGGCGTTCGTGCTGGCCACCAGTAGAAGAGCTCCGGGCTGTCGCGACCTGTGCCGCGAGCGGGACGTGCCGCCTGCGACTCGTGCCGCGGCGGCCCGTGCTCTGTCGCACGCTGCCGCCGTCCGGGACTCCACCACCGAGGACCAGCTTCCTGCCGGCCTGCTCCGTGGCTCGAATCCTGGGTCGACCGGCGGTCGCTTTCGGATTCGGAACCGGTTCATGCTATCAGCCGCGGTGCGGTTCCTCCATGGACCGCGCCGACCCGGCCGGCCCTCCGCCCGTCAGCCCCGCGTCTCGTGCATCAGCAGCTCGACGCGCAGCCCGCCCCTCACCGTCACGATGCGGGCCGGCACGCGGGGCGACCTCCCCGCCTCCGAGAGCCGGGCGAGGGCGGCCTCGACCACGTTCTCGAGACCGCGCGGCACCTGGCCGACGAGCCCCGAGGGGCGCTGGGCCGCGAACAGGCGGACCGGCATCGGAGCGTCCACGCGCTCCTCCTCCGCGGTGCGGCGCGGGATCACGGCCGTGACCTCGTCTTCGCCGAGGGCGAGCACCCGCGCGATCTCGTCCTGGTGCGGCCGGGAGTCGGCGAGGCGGAGGAGGGTGTCGCCGCGCCGCGACTTCGGGCGCAGCTCGTAGTCGTAGTCGTCGAGCTTGCCCGAGCCGCGGTCGTCGGAGGGGAGGGGGTTCGCGTCGCCGCGTCCGAACGGGAAGAGCTTCATGCCCCCATTGTCCAGCGCGCGGCCCCTCCCCCGCTCGCGTCAGGCGGTGCGCCGCATCCGGGCGATCGCCGCGAGCACCAGGACGAGCACGACGGCGACGAAGCCGAGCAGGACCGGGACGGCCGGCAGGAGCGCGAGTGCGGCACCGATCGCCAGGACCGGCACCGCGAGGCCGAGGTAGGCGGCGAGGAACACGGCCGCGAGCACCTCGCCTCGGGTCTCGTCGGTGGCGAGCGAGCCGGCGACTCCGAGCGCCAGGCGGAAGAGCAGGCCCACGCCCGCTCCCGCGAGCACCCCGCCGACGATGAAGGCGGACACCGAGACGATCACGGCGCCGGTCGCGACCAGCAGCAGCCCGGCCGTCAGCGCCACGGCCGCGAGGCGGAGCGCCGTCCGCGAGGACAGCCGGATCGAGACCAGCTGCGCGACGGCTCCGGCGGCGAAGACCCCGAAGGAGACCGCGCCCGCCTCGAGGTGGGAGGTCTCGCCGAAGCGCCCGGCGAGGAAGGTCGGCGCCAGCGAGGTGAAGAGGCCGAGCACGGCGAACCCGGCGAACGCGCCGACCGCGGCCGAGAGGAAGACGCCGCGGGACGCGGCCGGCACGGCCAGGCGCTGCGGACGGTACGCCGGGAGGACCTCGCGCCGCTCGACCGTCTCGGGGACGAGCGCGACGCCGATTCCGAGGACGACCAGGAGGACGAGGAACACGGCGTACGGGACGACCAGGGGCTCGCGCACAGTCACGGCGAACACCCCGCCGACGAGCGGGCCGAGCGCCAGCCCGCCCATGTTCACGAGGGCGGAGACGGCGCGGGAGGTGCCGGGGCCCTCCTCCGGGCGGGCGACGGCGCGCAGCTCCGAGAGATGGGCGGTGGCCGTCGCGGTGAGCGCGCCGACGCCGAGCCCGGTCAGCAGGCGGGCGAGGATCAGCCCGGGCACGTCCGGCCAGAGCAGGAACACGGCGGCCGCCAGGACCTCGACGAGGATCGACGCGAGCAGGATCCGGCGGCGGCCGAGCCAGTCGCTGACGTGCCCGGCGAGGAAGAGGCTCGCCACGACTCCGACCGCGTACGCGGCGAAGACCACGGTGACGACGAAGGCCGGGAACCCGTCGCGCTGCTGGTAGATCGCGTAGAGCGGTGTCGGCACGGTCGAGAACGCCATCACCGTGAGGAAGGCGACGGCGATCACCCAGAAGCCGTGACGGTGCGGGAGCTCGCGGCGATGGACGGACGGGAGGGAGCGCTCGGTGGTGGTCACGGTGTCCACAGTGCTCCGCCCCATCATCCGTGTCCAACGGAGGATCTCGGTTGGATTGATCGTCCCTGCTGAATAATGGGCGGATGGACGACCGCCAGCTCGCCGCCTTCGTCGCCGTCGCCGAGGAGCTCAGCTTCACCCGGGCGGCCGCGCGCCTGTTCGTCGTGCAGTCGACCCTCTCGGCGAGCATCCGCTCGCTCGAGCAGGAGCTCGGCTCGCCGCTGTTCGCCCGCTCGACCCGGCGGGTGGCGCTCACCGCGGTCGGCGAGGCGCTCCTGCCCTCGGCCCGATCGGCGATCGACAGCCTCGACCGGATGCGCTCGCTCGCGGCCGACGACGCGGCGGGGCTCCGCGGGCGGGTGCGGGTGGGCACCTTCTCCGCCCTCGACCTCGTCGACCTGCCCGGCGCGCTCGGCGTCTTCCGCACTCGGCACCCGCTGGTGGACCTGCTCCTGCGCACCTCGACCACCGGCTCCACCGGTCTCGCCGAGGACCTGCGCCGCGGCCTGCTCGACGCCGCTCTGCTGGCACTGCCGGCGACGCAGCTGCGGGGCCTGGCGGTGACGCGGCTGGTGCGCAGCGACTACGTCCTGCTGGTGGAGAGCGCGCATCCGCTCGCCGCGGCGGTACCGCCCTCCCCGCAGGACCTCGACGGGCTCACCTTCGTGGACACGCCCGCCGGCTTCGGCAACAGGGTCGCCGTCGACCTCGCCTTCCGCGAAGCCGGGGCGTCGCGCCGGGTGGCCACCGAGGTCGCCGATCTGCCGGGGATCCCCCGCTTCGTGCAGGCGGGGCTGGGGCCGGCGATCGTGCCGCGCGCGGGCGTCGAGCCGCTGGAGGGCGTCACGGCCCTCGCGCTCGACTGGCCGGGGCTGGTCTGGGAGCTCTCGGTCTGCACGGCGCCGCGCCCCTCCGCCGCGGTGCAGGCGCTCACGGCCGTGCTGGCGGAGCGGTCGGCCTAGGCCTCAGCCCTCGCGCAGGGGGCCGCGGACGATCGAGTCGCCGGAGTGCTCCGGGTCGTCGTCGAACGGCTCCTGGGAGACGTCCACGAGCGGGTACTCGGCGAGGTCGACGTCGTCGGGCACGGCGAAGACGCCGTCGGTCCCGTCGAGCACGCCGAGCCCGACCAGCCCGGAGGCGTCGGCGGCGAGGAGCCAGACCTCCCGGTACGAGTCGTCCGCGCTCTGCGCATCGAGGTGCACGTGCAGGCGGCGGGTGCCGTCGGCGTCCTCCAGCTCGGCGGTTCCGCTCGCTCCCTGCCAGTCGGGGAGAGCGGCGAGATCAGCGCGCGCCACGACGGCGGCGGTGTCGTCGCTCCGCGAGGCCTGCCACCAGGCTCCGCCCGCGACCCCGATGACGAGCGCGCCGAGAGCGGCCAGCACGGCGCTCAGAGCGCGGGGCCGGCGGCGGCGCGCGGGACGGTGCCGTCCCCGGGGAAGGGCGAGCGGAGGCGGCACGGCAGCGGCCGACGACGGCAGGGCGCCGGGCCCGAGGTCGTCGAGGGCGAGCTCCTCGCGGATGCGGTCCCAGACGATCGCGGGCGGCGCCTCCAGCTCGACAGCACGGCTCGCACGGCCCAGGCCCGCGGCGTGGCCGAGCTCGACCAGCTGCCGGGCGCAGTCGGGGCAATCGCGCAGGTGGGCCTGCTCGGCGTCGCTCGAGTGCTCGCCGAGGGCGAGCAGGGCGAGCTCGTCGGGATCGAGGTGGGTCATGTGCTGCTCACCTCCAGGCGGGAGCGGAGCCGGTCGAGGCTGCGGCGGATGTGGCTCTTGACGGTACCGAGCGGCAGGCCGGTGCGCTCGGCGATCTCGGTGTGGGTGAGGTCCTCGTAGAAGGCGAGGCCGATCACCCGCCGGGGGACGGGATCCAGGCGGGCCAGCTCGTCGGCGATCAGGATCCGCGCCTCGAGGTCGACGGGGGCCTCCCCCTCCTCGACCGGCGTGACGGCGACGAGGGCCTCGGTGAGCCTCCGCTCGCGCGCCCGCGCCTCGTGCGCGTCCGCGATCCTCCTCCGGGAGATCCCGACCAGCCACGCTCCGAGAGCCGCCCGTCCGGGGTCGAAGCCCGAGTGCGAGGTCCAGGCCGAGACGAACACGCGCTGCACCACGTCCTCCGCGTCGCCGCGGTCGCCGAGCGAGCGCAGCGCCAGCGTGAAGACCAGCGGCGACCAGCGCGAGTACGCCTCGGCGAGCGCCGCCCCCTCCCCTGCGGCGAAGCGGCGGCCGAGCCGGGCCACGAGAGCGCTGTCGGCCTCGGCGCCGTCGGCGGGCTCGATGGTCTCGATCAGGGGGTCCCTCCAGGGCTGCGGGGAGCGCTGCCGCCCGGGGGCGTGCGGCGCTGCGAGGCTCATCGTACGTCGCTGAGGCTCGGGCGGGCGGGTCAGCCGGCCGGGACGGCCGTGACCACCACGTTGCTGAGGTAGTGGCGGGTGTCGTAGTCGAAGTCGCCGCCGCAGGTGATCAGGACCAGCCGCGGCGGTCCGTCGGCGGCGAACACGGCCGAGAGGTCGACCGTGGTCTTCTCCGTGGTCTCCACCGTCGAGACGGTGTACGCGCGCTCCGCGCCGTCCGCGCCGGTGAGGGTCACGGTCTGGCCCGGGACCGCCTTCTTCAGCTCGACGAACGGCCCGAGGCCGTAGGCGAGGGAGTCGACGTGCGCGGCGATCACGACCGTGCCCTCCGGCTCGTCGAGGCCGGCGCCGAAGCGGTACCAGCCGGCGACCTGCGTGTCGGGCACGAGCTCCATCGTGCCGTCGTCCGCGACTCCGACCGGCTCGACGGCCATATCGACGGGGAGCCCGTCGACGACGAGCCGCTCGGGAGCGAGCGCGGTGGGGGCGGGGGTCGCGCCGAGCCGGGCGTCCGCCACCGGGACGGACGGCACCGCTTCCGGCAGGGCCGCCGCGGGCGAGGAGGGGACCGTGGCCGGCACCGGCTGCTGGGGCGCCGAGGAGACGGCGGCGGGAGCGGGCTCCACCCGGGACTCCTGCGCCGCGCATCCGGCGAGACCGGCACCGGCCACGATCAGCCCGACCACGGCGAGGACGCGCAGAGGGAAGGGGCTCCGGCTCATGGCGTCCTCCTGGGTCGTGGTCGGGGGTGCCGGGACGGCCGCGCTCCAGCACGGCCGACCCGGCGGTCGGAGCCTCGGGTCAGCGACGCGAGGCGGCGGTGCGGCGGCCGATCAGCACGGCGCCGGCGGCGGCGAGGGCGGCGAGCAGTGCTCCGCCCCACCAGCCCGCGGCGGCGTCGGGACGGTTGTCCGCGGCGAGGCCGGCCTCACCGGCGGGGACGCCCGACGGCGAGGAGTGCAGTCCGTCGATGGTCTGCGTCGCGAGAGCGAGGTTGCCCTTCTCCAGGCTGCCCCAGGCGTAGACGATCGTGTTCACGCCCTCCTGGACCTGCACGTCGGCCGGGCCGATGACCGGCGCGGTGGTCCCGGTCGCGGCGACCACGGTCGAGATCGTGGCCGGGGCGAGGTTCAGCACGCCCTCGTTCGGGTTCGTCACGTTCGTCAGGACGGGCGACCCTCCGGCGAGGATGTCCACGGCCGGAGCGGCGGCGATGTGGCGGACCGTGAGCCGGCCCTCGCCCGCGGCGGTCTTCGAGATGTCATTGGTGAAGAGGGTCGCGGTGGGGGTGTTGTCCGGCTTGAGGTGCGCCGCGACGGTGTAGCTCTTCCCCGCCTCGAGGCTGATGTCGATCGGGCCGATCACGGGGGCGCTGGCGTCCGCGGCGGTGGAGGCCGTGATGGCGACCTTGTAGGTGCCGGTGGGGAGGTCGAGCGGGCCGGCGAGCGAGCCGGGGGTGAAGTCGTCGAGCGTCAGCTTGCCGTCGACGTAGACGTCGACCGGGGTATCGGGGACGGCGTGCAGGACCGAGAGGTCGGCCGAGTCGGCGTCGGCGGCGGCGGCGGGCGTGGCGGCGATGCCGACGACGGCCAGGGTTCCGATGCAGGCACCGGCGAGCAGGCTGCGGGAGAAGCGGGAGGTGGTCACGGTGTTCCTCTTTCACGATGGGACCCGCGTGGGGTCGGGGGGTGGTCGAGAAGGGCCTTCACCACTACTTCCGGCCGAGGCGCCTCCTCGGATGCACCCGGTCTGAGATTCTTCGAAAGAATTTCTGCCGGACACTTCGCGAGCCCCTCGCAGCGCTGGCCCGAGCGCCCGCGCCGGGCTAGCCTCCGACCAGGAGGTGCGGAGGATGGGCAGGCGCGGCGTGGTCCTCCTCCTCGCCGCCGCGGCGCTCACCACGGCGGCGGTCGCGGGCGTGCAGGGCTCCCTCGCCCCCCGGGCGCCGGTCGCCGACCAGGCCGCCGCCGCCTCCGACGCCCCCGCCCAGTGCGACGACGCCCGGGAGCTGCTGGCCGCCTCGTCCGCCTTCGAAGGCGGAGCGGGCGTGCCGGCCGGCCACCTCGTGGCCTGCCTCGACGAGGACCACCGGCGCCTCACGATCCACAACCGCACCCCCGTCGTCTGGAGTCTCGGCGACTCCTCGGTGCGGGGCGTGACGAGCGGGACGGACGGAGTGACGGGGCTGCTGAGCCTGCACGCGTCGCAGTCCTCCTCCGGGCTGCTCCTCGCACCCGGATCGGCGGCCTCGGTCTCGGCCGGCGACGGGAGGATCCGACCGCGGCCCGACGAGCCCTCGACCCGGCTGCAGCTCGCACTCACCGCGGTGGTCGCGGCTCAGGATCAGGCGATCGGCCCCTCCGCCGGTCCCGACAGCATCATCCGCGGCGCCGCGCTCACCTGCGCGGTCGTGGTCGCGGAGTCGGACACCGGCTGGCGGGTAACCTCGCCGCGGGCTCTCGCCGCGGCGGCCGAGGACTCGGTGTGCGCGCGCGACTGGGCCCGCGCCCAGCGGAGCGCGGCGGCCTGGCGGATCGCCCTGCCCGGGCTCGTCGACGCCGTGGAGGCTCCCGGCCGCCCCGAGGAGGACACGGCGCTCCAGCGGGCCGCGGCCGACTGGTTCTCGGCCTCGAGCGGCTACTCGTGGGGCGGAGTCGACCGCCCCGCTCCCCTGCCCTGACCGGCGCCGCGCGCCTCGTCTTCCCGGGAACGCGGAACGGGCCGCCCTCCGCGAGGAGGACGGCCCGTTCGGCAAGAAGTTCGCGGTGTCATCGAGACCGCGCCCTGCTCCGGGAGGAGCTAGCGGCGCAGACCGAGACGCTCGATCAGCGAGCGGTAGCGGTTGATGTCCACATCCGACAGGTAGCCGAGGAGTCGACGACGCTGACCCACGAGCAGCAGCAGACCACGACGCGAGTGGTGGTCGTGCTTGTGCTCCTTGAGGTGCTCGGTGAGGTCCTTGATCCGCTTGGTCAGGACGGCCACCTGCACCTCGGGGGATCCGGTGTCACCGGGGTGGGTCGCGTACTCTTCGATGATCGCCTTCTTGACATCTGCTTCGAGTGCCATATATGGGATCCCCTCTCTCTCGTTGCGCGGTGCCCGGCGCCTGATGCGTGGGCTCTCTTGATCCGCGGCCGTCGAACGGCAACCGGACGACTCTACCAGAGGGAGGGCGGCATCAGGAGCCGGTGGCCCGGTTCCAGAGCACGACGAGCCACGGCGAGACCAGCAGCTGCCAGTAGACGAGCACGAGGACGTTGAGGACCACGCCGATCCAGCCGGCGATCGGCGGGCGCTTCTCGCGACGCCGGGCGCGGAGGGTGGAGACGGCGAGCAGGATCCCGGCGAGCAGGACCGCGTGCACGAGCGCGGTGTAGAGCACGCCGACCAGCAGGTCGCTGACGGCCTGGTCGCCCGGGTAGGCGCCGAGCGAGATCAGGGCGTACCAGACGAAGAACGACAGCGGGACGGCGAGGACGGCCAGGAGGACCGAGACGATCCCGGCTCCGTAGCGGCGGAGGAAACCGCGAGCTCCCGAGGCCGTGGCACCGGTCCGAGCGGCTCCGGCGCGGACGCCGCCCGTGGAGCTGCGCCGACCGCCCGTGGCGGCCGCCGCGCGACGCGCGCCCGCCTCGGCGGCGGTGCGGATCGAGCGTCGCGAGGGGGCGGCTCCGGCTGCTCGCGGGGCAGGAGGACCCTGACGCCCGGGCGCGCCGTCGGATGACGTGCTCATGCCTCTCACCCTAGGGGATGACCCCTGAGCCCCCGGATCGGCGCGACGCGGCCCGCCGGGGCGGCGGAGTCAGCAGAATGGAGCGAGTGAGCCAGACCCCCCGCGCCCCCCGGCGCAGCCACGTCCTCGACGTCTCCCCCCTCCGCGAGTCCCCGGCCTTCGCCCGGCTCTGGGCCGGCAACGTGATCTCGGGCATCGGCGGCCAGATGACGATCGTCGCGGTCGGCCTGCACATCTACGAGCTCACCGGATCGACCCTCGCGGTCGCGCTGGTCGGCGTGGTGGCGCTGGTCCCGACCGTGATCGCCGGCCTCTACGGCGGGATGCTCGCCGACGCGTTCGACCGCCGCCTGGTGCTCCTGCTCGCCGCGGTCGTGGCCTGGGGCTCGACCGCGGGGATCGCGGCCCTCGCCTGGCTCGGCGCCGAGACCCCGCTCTCCCTCTACGTGCTCACCGCCGTGAACGCGGTGGCGACGACGGTGATCGTGACCACCCGGATGACGCTGGCTCCGCGGCTGCTCCGCACCGAGCTGGTCCCCGCCGCCGCCGCGCTGGGCGGCATCGCGAGCGGAGTCGAGGTGACCGTGGGGCCCGCCCTCGCCGGCGTGCTGGTCGCCTCCTCCGGCTTCGCGATCACGTACACGATCGACGTCGTGCTGTTCCTCGCCGCGTTCCTCGGCATCGCGGGGCTGCCGGCGCTCGTGCCCGAGGGCGAGCGGCAGCGGCCGGGGCTGGAGTCCCTCCGCTACGGCCTGGGCTTCCTGAAGGGCGCCCCGAACATCCGGATGTCCTTCCTGGTCGACATCGTGGCCATGACCTTCGGACAGCCGCGCGTGATCTTCCCGGCGGCCGCCGCCGTGCTGCTCGGCGGAGGCGCGGTGACGGTGGGCGCCCTCACGGCCGCGTTCGCGATCGGGGCGCTGATCAGCGGCGTCTTCTCCGGCCGGCTCACCGGGGTCCGCCGGCAGGGCCTCGCGATCGGCCGCTCGATCCAGGTGTACGGAGCGTTCGTCGTCGCGTTCGGCGCGGTCCTGCTCGGTGCCGCGCTCGTGCAGCACGACGCGTCGGCGCCGAACGCGGGGCTCATCGCGCTGGCGGCGGTCGCCCTGGCCGGCGCGGGCGCCTCCGACAACGTCAGCTCGATCTTCCGGCAGACGATGCTGCAGACCGCGGTCCCGGACAACATGAGGGGTCGTCTCCAGGGCGTGTTCATCGTCGCGGTGACGGGCGGCCCGCGGGTCGGCGACCTCTACACGGGACTGCTCGCCTCGCTCGCGCTGCTCTGGCTGCCGCCGCTCGCGGGCGGGCTCGCGATCATCGCGATCCTCGCCGCGGTGCTGCGCCTGCGGCCGGGGTTCCGCGCGTACGACGCCCTCCACCCGACGGCCTGAGCGGAGGGGCGTCTCCCTCGAGGCGGACGGGACAGCGCGCCCGCCCGCTCGGCTCAGGCCGGCGGACGAGCGCGCCGGGGATCAGTCTCCGGAGGCCGCGTCGGCGCCGCCGCCGTCGGTCAGCCGGTCGTCCGAGACCAGTCCGCTGTCGTCGTCGCGGCCCTCGACCCGCACCGGGCGGTAGACGTGGAAGCCGTCGTCGTCGGGCTCCAGCTCCCAGACCACCTCGACCTCCTCGCCGTCGATGTCGGCCAGGCGGGTGAAGGAGCGCTGCGGGGAGCCGTCGATTATCTCGAGGCGGATGCTCTCCTGCTCCGCTCCGCTGTCGAGGATGGCGGTGTACGTCGATTCGGTGTCCATGCCTCGACGCTAGACACGCGCGGGGAGGCGTCGCCACCCCTTGCGGCGGCGCGCGGTCCGCGTAGCGTCGGCACCATGACCGACACCGACATCACTCCCGCCGACTCCGACGACCGCGAGCAGATCACCGAGATGGTGAAGAGCGCCGGGATCGGGCTCCTCACCACCGTCAACGCCACCGGGCAGCTCGTCAGCCGTCCGCTCAAGGCCCAGGACATCGACTTCGACGGCGAACTGTGGTTCTTCACGCAGGACCCGTCGCCCAAGGTCGACGACATCCGCGCGAACCCGAGCGTCAACGTCGCGTTCGAGTCGAAGAAGGGCTACCTGTCGGTGGCCGGCTCGGCGACCGTCGTGCACAACCCGGCGAAGGTGGACGAGCTGTGGTCCCCGGCCGTCGCCGGCTGGTTCCCCGACGGCAAGGACGACCCGACCGTCGCGCTGATCCGCGTCAAGGCCGAGACCGTCGAGCTGTGGGCGACCGACGAGCCGCGTCCGGTGGTGCTGTTCAAGGTCCTCAAGGCCGCCGTCACCGGCGGACAGCCCGACATCGGCGAGAACCGCACCGTCTCCTTCGAGTGATCCCTCCCCCCGGGGCGCCGCCGGGGCGCGGCGCCTCGCGGGGACAGGCGTCAGGCGCCGCCGAAGCGCTCGGTGCGGACGCGCTCGGGCGCGTGGCCCTGCTCGACCAGGGCGGTGGCGACGGCCTCGACGAACGAGGTCGGGCCGCACACGTAGACGGTCGGCTCGAGCGGGGCCGGCAGAGCCGCCTCGGCGAGCAGCTCCGGAGTGACGCGGCCGGCCGGACGCGCCGCTCCCGCCGGCGCCGCCCGGGTGAAGACGTGGTCCACCGCGACTCCGCCCGTCGCGGCCGGCCGCTCGGCGAGCGCCGCCAGCTCCTCGCGGTAGTAGGCGAAGACGGGCGAGCGGACCGAGTAGAGCAGCTGCATCCGCGCCGCGCTCCCGGACCGGGCGTGCTCGCGCGCCATCGCCATCAGCGGCACCACGCCGCTCCCGCCCGCGATCAGCTGCACCGGCTCCGCCTGCTCCGGACGCCAGACGAACCAGCCGCCGATCGGACCGCGGATCTCGAGCCGGTCGCCCGCTTCGAGGCCGTCAACCAGGTACGGGGAGACCTCCCCGTCGTCCAGCCGCTCGACCGCGAGCTCGACCCGCTCCCCGTCGGCCGGGGCGCCGATCGAGTAGGAGCGGCTCGCCTGGTAGCCGTCGGGCGCGGTGAGGCGCACGTCGAGGTGCTGCCCCGCCAGGTGGCCCGGCCACCCGGGCACGCGGAGCACCAGGAGGCGCGACGTGGGCGTGAGCGGCGCGACCGACTCGGCCACCGCCTCCGTCCACATCACCAGTAGCGCTCCTCTTTCCAGGGGTCCCCGTGCATGTGGTAGCCGTTCTGCTCCCAGAAGCCGGGCTCGTCGCCGGGCATCAGGCGGAGCGTCCGGACCCACTTCGCGCTCTTCCAGAAGTAGAGGTGCGGCACCAGGAGCCGGGCGGGGCCGCCGTGCTCGGCCGCGAGGGGCTTCCCCTCGAACTCGGTGACGACCCAGGCCCTCCCGCCTCGGATCTCGGCGAGCGGGAGGTTCGTCGTGTAGCCACCGAAGCTCTGCGCCATGACGAAGCCGGCGTCCGTCTCCAGGCCCTCCAGCAGCGTGTCGACCGAGACGCCGCGCCAGCTGGTGCCGAGCTTCGACCACCGGGTCACGCAGTGGATGTCGGTGTGGACGTCCTCGTGCGGGAGCGCGTCGAACTCCTCCCGGTTCCAGCGGCGCACGCCCGCGGGGCCGCCGTCGATCGAGAAGGCCCACTCGTGGATGTTCGGGGTGGGCCCGATCGAGAGGACGGGGAAGCCGTTCTCGAGGTGCTGGCCCGGCGGGAGGTCCGGGTCCGCCTCCCTCTTGCCGAAGAAGCCCCGCGTGATGATGCCCATGTCCGCCCTCGTCGTCCTCGGGGCCTGGCCCCGGATCGCTGGAAACCGCTCGTCGCGCTCACGCTACCGCTCGGTGCTACCGCATGCGGGCCCGCCGGGCGAGCCCGGGACCGTGTCGGACGTCGGTGCCAGGATCGGGGCATGAGACGAACCGTCGTGCCGCCGTACCTCCTCGTCCGCATCGCCCGCCTCGACGATCCGGCCTTCGCCCGGGCCGCGCGGGCCGCGAGCCGCTCGCTCGAGCAGGACGTGCCGTTCCGGCGCGTCCGGCCCGGAGAGCCCGCGCCCGACCGCGGGGCGCCGACCGCCACCGCGACGTCCTCGCCGCGCACCCGCGTGCAGTCGCTCCAGCGCACCATCGCGGACGCGCGGACCGAGGAGACCCTGCCCGGCACGGTCGTCCGCCGCGAGGGCGAGGCGGCCACGGGGGACGCGGCCGTCGACGAGGCGTACGACGGCCTCGGCGCGATGTCGGCCTTCCTGCAGGGTGCGTACGGCCGCGACTCGATCGACGACGCCTGGCTGCCGCTCGACGCGACCGTGCACTTCGGCGACGACTACGACAACGCCTTCTGGGACGGCTCGCGGATGGTCTTCGGCGACGGGGACGGCCAGGTGTTCCGCCGCTTCACCGTCTCGCAGAGCGTGATCGGCCACGAGCTCGCCCACGGCATCACCGAGTACACGGCGAACCTCGTCTACCGCGGCCAGTCCGGAGCGCTCAACGAGTCGGTCTCGGACGTGTTCGGAGCCCTGCTGGAGCAGTACGGCGCCGGCCAGAGCGCCGACGAGGCGAGCTGGCTGATCGGCGAGGGGCTCTTCACCGACGAGGTGCAGGGCACGGCCCTGCGGTCGATGATCGCCCCCGGCACCGCGTACGACGACGACGTCCTCGGCTCCGACCCGCAGCCGGGCTCGATGGCCGACTACGTCGAGACCGACGACGACAACGGCGGAGTGCACATCAACTCGGGGATCCCCAACCGCGCGTTCGCCGTGGCGGCGACGACCCTCGGCGGGAAGGCGTGGGAGCGCGCAGGGCAGGTCTGGTACGACGTGCTGACCGGGGGCGTCCTCACCGCGACGGCCGACTTCGAGGCGTTCGCCGCGCTCACCGTGCAGGCCGCCGCCGAGCGCTACGGCTCCGGCTCCGAGGTCGAGGCCGCCGTGCGCACCGGCTGGACGACGGTCGGCGTGACCCTGTCCGCCTGAGCCGGTCCGATCGAGGGCGGAGGCGGGTAGCATCGCGCGCATGGACGTCATCGTGTCGCGCAGCGGCGGATTCGCCGGCCTACGCCGGGTGTGGCGGGTCGACGTCGAGCAGCAGCCCGACGAGGGCGCGTGGCGCGACCTGCTCGGCTCTCTCCCCTGGGACGCCGCCGACGGCGAGTCCCCCGGCCGGGCCGACCGCTTCGTCTACGAGATCCGCGTGCAGACGCACCTCGTCCGCCTCGGCGAGACCGAGCTCGACGGAGCCTGGCGCGAGCTGGTCGACCGCGTGAAGAAGGCGCAGCCCCGTTAGGAGCTGCGCCTTCGTCGTGCGCTCGGAGCTACTCGGTGCCGAGCAGGTCGATCACGAAGATCAGGGTCTTGCCGGAGAGCGGGTGCCCTCCGCCGGCCGGGCCGTACGCCAGCGCGGGCGGGCAGATCAGCTTGCGGCGGCCGCCGACCTTCATCCCCGGGATGCCCTGCTGCCAGGCGCGGATGAGGTTGTTGAGGGGGAAGTTGATCGACTGGTCGCGGCTCCAGGAGGAGTCGAACTCCTCGCCGGTGTCGTACTCGACGCCGAGGTAGTGGACCTCGACGGTCGAGCCGGGCTGCGCCTCGGCGCCGTCGCCGACGACGATGTCCTCGACGACGAGGGTGTCGGGGGCCGGGCCCTCAGGGGCGTCGACCTCGGGCTTGGTCAGGTTCTCGCTGCTCATGCCTCGATCCTACGGCGCTCGGGAGCGGAGTCTGGGAGCGGGCTGCGAGCACTCACTCCACGAGCGTGAGGCGCTGCGTCGGCCGGGTCATCGCGACGTAGAGCGATGCGGCGCCGCGCTCGCCGGTCTGCGCGATGAGGCGAGGGCGGGCGATGATCACGGAGTCGAACTCGAGCCCCTTGGCGTCGTTCGTCGACAGCACGGCGATCGCGCGGTCGAGCCCGGTCGCTCCGCGGCCCACCTCCCGGCCGAACCGCTCCTCGAGGCGCTCGGCGATCGCGGCGAGGTCGTCGTCGGGCGCGATGACCGCGAGCGTCCCCTCCGCCTCGATCGCCCGGTCCTCGACGACGGCCGCCAGCACGCGCTCGGCGAGGCTCGCGTCGCCGCGGTCGCGGATCGTCCGCACCGGCCACTCGGTGGAGCGCACGGCCTCCCCCGGCGTGATCTCCAGCCCGTTCTCGCGCGCCGTCCGCTCGGCGAAGGCGACGATCTGCGCGGGCGTGCGGTAGTTGACCGTCAGCTCCTCCAGGCGCCACGGCGCCGCCTCCACTCCCCGGCCCTGGCGGCCGAAGGTGTCGCGGAGCGCGGCGTCCCAGCTCGAGGCGGCGGAGGCGCCGGACGCCTGCGCGACGTCGCCCACGATCGTGAACGAGCGCATCGGGCAGCGGCGCAGCAGCACCCGCCACTGCATCGGCGAGAGCTCCTGCGCCTCGTCGACCACGACGTGCCCGTAGGTCCAGGTGCGGTCGGCCGCGGCCCGCTCGGCGGTGGTGCCGAGCACCGAGCGCTCGGCGAAGCCGGCCGCGAGGTCCTTAGCGTTGACGAGGCCGTCGACGCCCATGTTGCGGATGGCGGCCTCCGCGTTCTCGACGTCGCGCTTGCGCTGCTCCTTCTCGGCCTTCTTCGAGGCGTCGGCGTGGTCGTCGTAGGCGCCGAGCAGCTCCGCGGCCTCGTCGAGCAGCGGTACGTCGGAGACCGTGAACGGAGCGTCACGGTCTCGGCGGAGGAGGGAGCGCTGCGCGGCGGTCCAGCGCGGCGTGAGGGTCGCGAACCAGTTCGGACGGGCGTAGAGGTCCTGCAGCAGCTTCTCGGGGGTCAGCGGGATCCACGCGGTGTTGAGAGCGACGCGGACGTCGTGGGCGGTCCGCACGTCCTCGCGCAGCACCGCCTCGTCGGCCTCGTCGACCGTGCTGCCGTGGCTCCGCAGCTGATCGGCGAGCTGGCGGGTGAGCTGCGAGAGCAGCGTCTTGACGAAGGAGACGCGCGCCTCGTTGTGCGGCTTGCGGGTGTCGCGCGCGCGGGTGATCGCGCGCTCCACGTCCTGCGGCTCCAGACGGAGCTTCTCGCCGTTGACGTCGAGCACCTGGGTCTCGGCCGGGACGGTCTGGCGGGAGCGGACCGCGCGCTTGAGCAGCTCCGCCATCCGCGCCGAGCCCTTCACGCGGGCGACCGCGGGCACGTCCTCCTCGACGAGGTCGAGGCCCGGGTAGAGCTGGCCGAGCGTCGAGAGGACGACGCCCGTCTCGCCGAGCGAGGGCAGCACCGCCTCGATGTAGCGGAGGAAGGACCGCGAGGGGCCGACCACGAGCACGCCGGAGGAGGCGATGCGGTCGCGGTAGGAGTACAGGAGGTAGGCGGCCCGGTGCAGGGCGACCGCGGTCTTGCCGGTGCCCGGCCCGCCCTGCACGACGAGCACGCCGCGCAGCTCGGACCGGATGATGCGGTCCTGCTCGCTCTGGATGGTCGCGACGATGTCGTGCATCCGGCCGGTGCGCTGCGCACCGAGGGCCGCCATGAGCGCGCCCTCGCCCTGCAGCACGGTGCCCTCGCGCAGCAGCTCCTCGTCGAAGACCTCGTCCTCGAAGCGGAGGACCTCGCGGCCCCGAGTGGTGAGGTGGCGCCGGGCGCGCGTCCCCATCGGCCGGGCGGCGGTGGCCTGGTAGAACGCGGCCGACTGCGGGGCGCGCCAGTCGAGCAGCAGCGTGTCCTGCTCCTCGTCGCGCAGGCCGATCCGGCCGATGTAGCGGTGCTCGGCGTCGGCGTCCGCGAGCGTCAGCCGGCCGAAGGCGAGCCGGTCGTCGGCGCCGGTGAGCGAGCGGATGCGGTCCTCGTAGAGCCGCGCATAGGCGTCGCGCTCGGAGCGGCTCTGGTGGTTGCCGCCGACGCTCTCGATGCGGACCGTGTCCAGAGCCTCGCGGGCCTGGGCGATCAGCTCGTCGAGGCGGGCGTAGAGCGCCGCCACGTAGTCGCGCTCCCGAGAGAGCTCGGTGGCCTGCACAGTGCTGCCGTCCGTCATCGTCCGCCTTCCGAGGGTCCGCCGCCGCGGGCCGGGAGGCGCGGGATGCGCTCCGGGGGCCGCGGGAAAACAGGCGGTCCAGTCTACCGAGCGATCCGAAGCGGCCCGTCCCGACAGCGGGATCCGGATGCCTCTTGCGCTCGGCGCCGCGGAGGAGCATCCTCTCTCTCACGAAGAGCTCGACGCCCCGTCCGAGCAGCCGGCCCTGCCGCTGCCGCAGGGCGTCGAGCTCTTTCTCGCGGGAGCCCGTCCGCCGTCCGGTCATCGACCGGGAAGAGAACCGGACGGCCCCGCGTTGCACGCCCCATGGCCACTCCGAGCAGCAGCGTCACCGCCCCCTCCCGCGCCTCGATCGACCTCACGGAGTCGGCGCGCGCCGGCTGGGAGTCGTGGCTCGCCCGACGCGTCGAGCGCGTCACCGGACCCCGGGGCGATCTCGCCCTCGTCGAGACGCGCTGGCTCGAGCCCGGCGAGAGCGTCGACGACGAGCAGGCGCTGACCGGCTACGGCCCCTCGGCGACCCTGACGCGGATGCGCCGCGAGAACCTCGACACCGGCGAGCCGGAGTACGGCTACCGCGTCTGGGACGCGGCCTCCGACGGCATCCGCTCCTTCGACGCCATCGAGACCTTCCCGTTCGACGCCGCCTGGGTGCTCGAGGCGTGGTTCGAGCCGGTCGCCGAGGACCGCACCGTCCCGTTCGAGCACCTGCGCGACAACGGCGCCACCCGCGAGCTCGTCGTGCCCGGCGACATCACCTTCTCGCTCGTGGACGACGGGCGCGCCCGCGAGTACACGGTCGCGGCGTTCGACGACGGCGGCACGCTCCTCGTCCCGTTCGGCGATCCGACCAACCGCAGCGACGACCCGGAGCTCGCGAGCTACCCCGTCGGCCGCTTCCTCGTCGTGCAGCGGATCGGCGGCGCGGCCGACGCGGGCACCCCCGGTCCGGTGCTCCTGGACTTCAACCGGGCGTACATCCCGCCGTGCGGCTTCTCGCCCCACTACAACTGCCCGCTGCCGCCCGCGCAGAACCGGCTCGGCGTGCCCGTGACGGCCGGCGAGCGCCGCGTGCGCAGCGCCTCCGCCTAGCGCGCCGGGGCTGAGCGGGGGCGGCCCCGGCTCAGCGGGTGAGCACCGCCCGGCGGGCGACGAGCTCGTCGAGCAGGACCTGCTCGTCGACCGCTCCGGTGCGTCCGCCGCGGCCGAGCAGGAGGTGCTGCCGGTGGTGCGCGAGCCGCGTCGCCGAGCGGAGGAAGTCCCGCATCGCCCGCGGCCGGTCCCCTCCCGCGCTCCGGGCCCAGCGGGCGGCGGTGCGGCGCCCCTCCGCGGTGCCGATCATCCGCACCTCGGCCGGCGAGAGCCAGCCGGCGACGGCGTAGTCGTCGAGCCGCTGGAGCGTCACGCGCCGCTCCTGCCGGCGCAGCAGCACCACGACGACCACGGCCACCGCGAACAGCGGCACCTGGACCACGCCGTAGAAGCCGAACCAGTCGGACACCAGGAACGACGAGCCGTTCCAGAGCGCGTGCAGGAACGCGGCGAGCGCCAGCCCGAGCAGGGCGATGGGCAGCCGCGCGACGGCGGGCCGGTTCGAGGCGAAGCCGAGGGCCGCGCCCGTGCAGGCGGTGAAGAGCACGTGCGCGAAGGGCGAGAGCACCCCGCGGAGGAAGAAGGTCACGGCGAGCGAGCCGAGACCGCCCTCCACGAGCGCGCTGCCGAAGTAGAGGATGTTCTCGACGAAGGCGAACCCGGAGGCGACGACGGCCGCGTAGACGATGCCGTCGACGGGCCCGTCGAAGGTCCGGCGCCAGATCAGCAGGACGAGGAGGACGCCGATCCCCTTGGCCGTCTCCTCGACCAGCGGCGCCTGGATCACGGCGCCGACGAAGTCGGATCCGCTCGGCTGCTGCCCGGACGCGTAGACGGCGATCTGCACGCCGAGGTCGACCAGGAGCGCGATCGCGACGGACCCTGCCGCGCCCCAGAGGAACGCGAACCACAGGCCCAGCGCTGGCTCCGGCTCCCACCGGTCGACCCAGCGGACGCCCAGCAGAACCACGGTCAGCGGGACGAGGGCGATGACCGCGCAGATCCCCGCGGCGCTGACGCCGAGTCCGAGAACCACGTAGGCGAGCACGAGCAGCAGCAGGATCCCGAGGAGCGCCACGCCGATCGAGCCGAGCACGGTCGGCACGACGGAGGGGCGGGCGGTGGCGGGCGGTGCGGGCGGCGGATAGGCGCTCATGGGGCCGACAGTAGGGCACGGGCGGGGTGCGCTGTCGGCGGTTGACACGCGCCGGGCGAGTGGAGGAGGGCCGGGGTGCGGACGCCCGTGTCCGATTCCCGCTCCTGCTCGACGTCGCCGCGTGCGAGGCTCGAGGCGTGCCCGACTCCGATCCGCTCTTCGAGGAGCGCTACCGCGCCGTCGCCTCCCGCGACTCCCGGTTCGACGGGCGGTTCCTGACCGGCGTGCACTCCACCGGCATCTACTGCCGTCCGAGCTGCCCCGCCATCACGCCGCGGCGCGCGAACGTGCGCTTCTACCCGACGGCCGCCGCCGCGCACGAGGCGGGGCTCCGCGCCTGCAAGCGCTGCCTGCCGGACGCTGTCCCCGGCTCCCCCGAGTGGAACCTGCGCGACGACACGGCGGCGCGCGCCATGCGTTTGATCGCCGACGGAGTGGTCGACCGCGAGGGGGTCGAGGGGCTGGCCGCCCGGCTCGGCTACGGCGCGCGCCACCTCGGCCGCATCCTGCGCGAGGAGCTGGGCGCGCCTCCGCTGGCCCTCGCTCGCGCCCAGCGCGCCCAGACCGCCCGGCTCCTGCTCACGAGCACCGACCTGCCCGTGTCCGACGTCGCCTTCGCCGCCGGCTTCACGAGCATCCGGCAGTTCAACGCGACCCTGGCGGAGGTGTACGAGCGGACCCCGACGGCCCTGCGCGCCTCGGCCCGCGGCACTCGCTCCGAGGCGAGCGTCCACGACGGCGCGACCACGCTGGAGCTCCGGCTGGCAGTGCGGGCTCCGTTCGATCCCGGGGTGCTCGACGTGCTCGGCGGCGCCGCGCTCCCGGGCATCGAGGAGGCGTCCCCCGGCGGCTACGCGCGCTCGCTCGTCCTGCCCGGGGGCGCGGCACTGGTGCGGCTGGCGGCGGACGGGGAGAGCGTCCGCTGCAGCGCGACGCTCGTCTCCGTCGCCGACGTCGGGCCGCTGGTCGCCCGGGTGAGGCGGGTTCTCGACCTGGACGCGGACGCCCGGGCCGTGGACGAGGCCCTCGCGGCCGATCCCGCACTCGCTCCGAGCGTCGCCGCCCGCCCCGGTGTCCGCGTGCCCGGCTCCGTCGATCCGGCCGAGACGCTGGTGCGCGCGCTGCTCGGCCGGCGGGAGGCCGCACGGCTGGTCACAGCGCTCGGCGCGACGCTCCCGGAGTCCGTGGCGAGCGGATCGATCGCACGCGCCTTCCCCTCCCCCGCGGTGATCGCCGAGCAGGCCGCCGACGTGCTCCGCGGATCCGCCGACGTGCTGGTGCGGACCTGCACGCTGCTCGCCGAGGGAGCCCTGCGGCTCGACGCCGACCGGGAGGAGCTCGCCGAGCAGCTGCTGGCGGTCCCCGGGATCGACGCGGCCACGGCGGCCGAGGTGGCACAGCGGGCGACCGGAGATCCCGACGTCCTGCTCACCGGGGATCCCGTGCTCCGGCGGGGCGCGGCGGCGCTCGGCCTGCCCTCCGGCGAGCGCGCGCTGACCGAGACCGGACGCCGCTGGGCGCCCTGGCGCAGCTACGCCGGGGCGCGCCTCGCGGCCGCGGTCACGCCTCCGGCGCGGGGTCGATGATCGGGAGCGCCGCGGTCATCGCCTCGATGCCCGAGAGTCGGGCCGGCGAGATGAGCCTCATGACCTCTTCGCGCGACATCAACCCCGCCTCGACCACCAGGTCGGCGATGTTGCGGCCGGTCGCGAGGGCGGCCTTCGCGAGGGCGGCGGACGCGGTGTAGCCGATGCTCGGGGTGAGCGCCGTCACGACGCCGACCGAGGAGGCGACCATGGCCTCGAGCCGGTCGACGTTCGCGGTGATGCCGTCGATGCAGTTCTCGCGGAGCGTCCTGCAGGCCTGCGTCATCCAGGTGATGCTCTGCAGCAGCGAGTGCGCGATCACCGGCTCGAAGGCGTTGAGCTGGAGCTGACCCGCCTCGGCCGCCATCGTGACCGTGACGTCGGCCCCGGCCACCGAGTAGGCGACCTGGTTGACCACCTCGGGGATGACCGGGTTCACCTTGCCGGGCATGATGCTGGATCCCGCCTGGCGCGGAGGCAGGTTGATCTCGCCGAAGCCGGCCTGAGGGCCCGAGGAGAGGAGCCTCAGGTCGTTGCAGATCTTGGACAGCTTGATCGCGGAGCGCTTGAGCGCGCTCGAGAACGACATGAAGACGCCGGTGTCGCTCGTCGCCTCGACGAGGTCCTGCGCCATCTCGAGGTCGAGGTCGGTGATCTCGTTGAGGTGGCGGACAGCGGCCGCGCCGTAGCGCGGATCGGCGGTGATGCCTGTGCCGATCGCGGTGGCTCCGATGTTGACCTCGGCGAGCAGCCAGATGGTCTCGGAGAGGCGGGCGTGGTCCTCGCCGAGGGTCGTCGCGAAGCCGTGGAACTCCTGGCCGAGCGTCATCGGCACCGCGTCCTGCAGCTGCGTGCGGCCGACCTTCAGGACGCTGCCGAACTCGACCGCCTTGCGGGAGAACGACTCGCGCAGCAGCGCCAGCTCGTCGAGCAGGCGGCGCAGCGACCAGGTCATCGCGATCTTGATCGCGGTCGGGTAGACGTCGTTGGTGGACTGGCTGCGGTTGACGTCGTCGAGGGGGTGCAGGTGGGCGTAGTCGCCCCGCTCGAAGCCGCCGATCTCGAGTGCGACGTTGGCGACGACCTCGTTCGCGTTCATGTTCGTCGAGGTGCCGGCGCCGCCCTGGATCACCCCGACCACGAACTGGTCGTGGAACTCGCCGTCGATGATGCGGCGGCACGCGGTCTCGATCAGCTCGGCCTTGGCGGGGGCGAGGCTGCCGAGCTCGGTGTTCGCCCGGGCGGCCGCGAGCTTGACCGTGGCGAGGGACCGGACGAGATCGGGGTAGATCGAGATGGGGCGCTTCGAGATCGGGAAGTTGTCGAGGGCCCGCGCCGTGTGGATGCCCCAGTAGGCCTCGGCGGGGATCTCCATCGAGCCGAGGGAGTCGCTCTCGGTGCGCGTGGCGGGGGTCTCGGTGTCGTCCAGGGCGCTGCCTTCCGGGTCGCGGTCGGGGAGGGTGCTCGGTGCGAGGGTCACGTCCAGCTCCGTTGCTGTCGTCGTGCGGCCCCGGAGGGTGCAGGGGGCTCGCGAACTGCGCGGCCAGCCTATCGCCGGGGCACGGGGCGGCGGCGGACGCGGGCGGGACGGCGGGGGTGCCGTAGGGGGCGCGGGCCTGCTGCGAGGAGGCGGGCTCCTCGGCGGCGGGGCGCTCCCCGGCGGACGGCCGCTCCTCGGTGAGGACGGCGGTCGCGCCCAGGTCCACGGTCGGCTGCTCGTCGGCGGGGGTGGAGAGGCGGGCGGTGCGGTCGTCGGTGGTCACGGTGTGCTCCTTCTCGGGTGCCGGTCGCCCGGCGGGATGCGGTCCCGCCGGGCGGGCCGGCGGTGCTGCCGGTGTGCTCCGGCGATGCCTCCACGCTACGGACGAGCCCGGACCCGCCCCATCCGGGGAACCCCCGGAACTCGGGGGCGATCCCCCGCCTCGAGGCGGGGGCGGGTGCGAGACTGGTCCCGGCGCGAGGAGGCGGCGACGATGGACGACGACGAGCTGCGGCACCGCACCCGGGACCGCAAGGGCGCCCGGGCCGTCTGGTTCGCCGGGCTCTCGGCGCTCGCCGGCTTCGTGGTGATCTCCCCCGTGATCTCCCTCACGGCGACCGTGATGGTGTGGGGGTCGCGGCGGCGGATCGGCACCCTCAGCGACCGGAACGGCCTGGTCGCCGTCAACTGGCAGCTCACCTACCTCGCGCTCCAGCTGATGCTGGTCCCGCTGCACCTCGCGCTGGTGTCGGTGCGCGACTCGCTCGGCGCCGACTGGCCGCTCGCGACGATCTCGGCGATCCTCGCGCTGGCCGTGCTCAACCTCGTGCTGTGCGTCGTCCTCGGAGTCCGGTCCGGCCAGGGCCGTACCGTGCGCCTCTGGATCGCCGTGCCCTTCGCCCGCTCCACCCGTCCGCCGCGCTGACCGTCCGGGGACACCGGGCACGGCGGCTCTCCGCTCCTGGGACTCCGCCCGGCGTGTCCGCGGCGCGGTGCCCCCCTCCACGTCGCGGCGGCGGGCAGGGTGGTGGAGTGATCGCCTTCCCTCCGCCCGTCTACGTCGTGGCCGACGACGGAGTGCGGCTGGCCACCTACTCCGTCGGCGAGGAGAGCGCCCCGACCGTCCTCGCCGTGCACGGCTTCGCCTCCCACGCCGTGCTCAACTGGGAGACGTCGGGCTGGCTGCGGACGCTGCACCGGGCCGGGTACCGCGTCGTCGCGCTCGACCAGCGCGGGCACGGCGCGAGCGAGAAGCCGCACCACTCCGACTCCTACAGCGTGGACGCCATGGTGGCCGACCTGGTGCGGGTGCTCGACTCCTACGACCTCGACGCGCCCCACGTGCTCGGGTACTCCCTCGGCGCCCGGATGAGCTGGGTGCTGGGGCTCGAGCACCCGGAGCGGCTCGCATCGCTGAGCCTCGGCGGGCTGACGGTGGGCGAGCCCCTCCGCTCCTTCGACGCGGAGGCGGCCCGGGCCCGCGTCGCCTCCGGCGGCGAGATCGACGACGGCTTCACCCGCGCCTTCATCGGCATGGCGGAGGGCGTGCAGGGCAACGACCTCGCGGCGCTGGTGGCGGTGGCCGACGGCGTCCGCGGCGGGGCGCACCCGGAGCACGGGCGGCACCCCGACCTGCCGACGCTGCTCGTGACCGGCGGCGCGGATCCGATCGCTCCCGGCGGAGAGCTGCTGGCGGCGGAGGCGGGGGCGCGGTTCGTGAGCGTCCCCGGCCGCGACCACACCAGCACCGTGCCCGCGCGGGGCTTCAAGGACGCGGTGCTGGCGTTCCTGGCGGAGCAGCGCTGAGCCGGCCCCTCGCCGGACGGGAGCACCGCGAGCGCCGAGGCCCGCGGCGTAGCATCCCCCTCATGCAGGCGATCCGCATCGAGAACCCCGGCCCCGACTCCCGACTCGTGCTGGAGGAGGTGCCGACGCCCTCCCCCGGACCCGGCGAGGTCCTCGTCCGCGTGGCGGCCGCCGGCGTCAACCGCGCCGACCTCGGCCAGCGCGGCGGGGTCTACCCGCCGCCGCCCGGCGCCTCCGAGATCCTCGGCATGGAGGTGTCCGGCACGGTCGTCGCGCTCGGCGAGGACGCGACCGGGTTCGCGGAGGGCGACGAGGTCTGCGCGCTGCTCTCCGGCGGCGGCTACGCGGAGTACGTCGCGGTCGACGCGGGCCTGGTGCTGCCGGTGCCGGACGGCGTCGGCCTCGTCTCGGCCGCCGCCCTCCCGGAGACGACGTCCACCGTCTGGTCGAACCTCGTGATGGTGGCCGGGCTCGGATCCGGCGACACCGTCCTCCTCCACGGCGGCGGGAGCGGGATCGGGACCACGGGCATCCAGATCGCCGCCGCCCTCGGCGCCCGCGTCGCCGTCACGGCCGGCAGCGCCCGCAAGCTCGAGGCGTGCCGCGCGCTCGGCGCCGACGTCCTGATCGACTACCGCGAGGAGGACTTCGTCGAGCGGATCCGCGAGGCGACCGGCGGGCGCGGCGTCGACGTGATCCTCGACCCCGTCGGCGGCGACTACCTGGCGCGAGACCTGGAGGCGCTGGCCGTGGGCGGGCGCGTGGTCTTCATCGGCAACCAGTCCGGCGCGCTGGGCTCGCTCGACCTCGGGGTGCTGATGCGCAAGCGCGGGGCGGTGCACGCCACGACTCTCCGCGCCCGGCCCCTCGAGGAGCGGCGCGCGATCGTCGCGCAGGTGCGCGCGGAGGTCTGGCCGCTGGTCGCCGCCGGGACGGTGCGCCCGGTGGTGGACGAGGTGGTCCCGCTCGCCGAGGCCGAGCGGGCGCACGACGTGATGCGCTCCTCCGGCCACATCGGCAAGCTGCTGCTCACCCCGTGACGCCCGACACCGGAGGAGGCCTCCGCCGCCGGCGGTGAGCGGGAGCGGGGGCCTCCTCCGGTGATGCCCTGCGGCGGGGCGTCAGACGGCGGAGCGCAGGAGTCCGAGCGAGCGGTTGATGCCGTCGACGTCGACCGCGGCCGGATCGAACGAGGCTCCGGCGGCGAGGCCGAGTGCCTCGAGCGCCTCCGCGTGGTCGGCCGAGGACGGGTCGGTCGCCGCCCGCACCGTGTCGGCCCAGGCCGCGGGGCCTCCCGGCACGTCGAGCGGAGCCGCGCCGCGCGCGCCCGTGCAGCGCGGCAGAGCCGTCGACAGCGGCGCGATCGCCTCCAGGCGGATGACGTGGCGCCACTCGTCCTCGAGGTCGTAGACGTAGAAGAGCTCGTCCTGCTCCTGCTCGAGCACCTCGGCGAGCGCGACGCCCGCCTCGTCCACGAGGTCGGCGCCGAACTCCTCCGCGTCGGACGGCGAGCCGATCGGAGCCTGCTCCTCGTCGGGCACGCCCACGCTGAAGTAGTGCGGCTGCGCGTCGGTCCAGCCCAGCGAGAGCTGGAGCGCGAGGTGCAGATCGCGCAGCGACGACTCGGAGGAGAGCTCGAGGCGCCTCCAGACGACGGGCTTGGTCCCGAGCAGGGCGACGTGGAGCGCGTAGGCCGTCGCCGTGTCCTGGGTCGCCTCGTCGAGGATCTCGAGGCGGGTGGCCTCGCGCTCGCCGAGGAGGACGACCGTCGCGCGGACGACGGAGGCGAGGACGGGCGCGAGGCCCTCCGGCACCGCGTAGCCGAACTCGGGCGAGTGCAGCAGCAGCCCGAGCTCGGCGGTGTCGTCGAGCATCCGCTCGGCCGTGCCGACCATGCGCTCGCGCTCGTCGAGGGCCTCGTCGAGCGAGACTCCGGAGTCGGCGGCCAGCTCGTCGACCAGCTCACCGACGACCAGGCCCGGGTGGATCTCGGCCTGGCAGGCGACCGCGATGCGGACCAGCACGGCGTCGGTGGTGGTGACCGCGCGCTCCTCCGGGGAGAAGGCGCCGTCCTCGGTGTCGGCGGCCGCCAGCGCGGTCTGGGCGCTGAGGATCCACTGCTCGAGGAAGCGGGCGACGTAGGCGATGCGCTCGGCGGCGGCCTCGTGCGCGTCGGAGCTGCGCCAGAGCACGGCGGCCTCGCCGAGACCTGCGGCGGATCCCTCCTGCTCGAGCACGGCCGAGCCGACCAGCGCGTCCCACCAGGCCGAGACCGGGATGCGGACGGAGTCGTCGCTCGGGGTGGATCCCGCGGAGGAGATGCCCGCCTCGACCGCGATCTCGCGGGCGGCGCGCTCGGTGAGGGTCGCGCCGTCGTCGGCGGCGAGGTGCTCGACCACGACGTCGGCGGCGTGCACGAGAGCGGTCGCGCGCACGGCGGAGAGCTGCTCCTCGGCCGGGACCTCGTCGAGCTCGGCGAGGTCGTCGAGCACGGCCTCCACGAAGGAGCCGGCGAGGTCGAGGACCTCGTCGAGGACGGCCTGGCACTCGTCCAGCTCCTCGTCGGTGCCGGTCCAGAGGTCCTCGTCGGTGAGGAAGTCGAGGAAGTGCTCGACGACCTCGGCGACGGTGAAGAGGGTGTCGTCGAGGTCGGCCTCGCTCTCCTCCCCCGACAGGTCTGCCTCGATCTGGTCGAAGACGGCCTCGAGCAGCTCGGCGTCGGGCTGGGCGAAGGAGCCGCGCGGGCGCAGGTCGCGGGTCATCGCGAAGAGGTCGGTCAGCACCTCGACGGCCTCGTCGGCCTCGAGGTGCTCGTGCTGCATGCCCACCTCGGCGAGGTGCGAGCGGTACCAGCTGCGGAACCGCACCATCAGCGCGGTCTCGGCCGTGCGGCCGCCGCCCTGACCGCCGGACCCGCTCTGACCGCCTCCGGATCGTCCCTGGTTGCGCTTCTTGCCCATGATTCCTCCGCGACCGCTCCACTCACGACGAAGCGCTCCAGCCTACCCAGTGCGGGCGCGCGGCGGCACGCGCGGTCGCCCCCTGTTCACCCTGTGCGCACCGGGTCCGCTCCCTCTGATGCGGCCGATCGCCCGAGTCCCGGGATCCGCGTGCTGTGGGAGTCCTCGCCGCCCGGGCCCCTGCCACACGGGTCGCGATGATGAGAAATCTCGCAGCGATCGGGCGGCGAGGCTTGCGCTCGGACCCTCCGCTTCGGTGGAGTGTCCGGATGACCGACACGACGGACACCGCCGAGACCGCTCCCGGGAAGGCGTCGCTCAAGCGGGTGATCACCGGGCCGCTGCTGTTCGCCTTCATCGTGGGCGACACACTCGGCGCCGGCATCTACACCCTGGTCGGCACGATGGCGGAGGACGTGGGCGGCGTGATCTGGCTGCCGCTGCTGATCGCGCTGGTCGTCGCCCTGCTCACCGCGGGCACGTACGCCGAGCTGATCACCAAGTACCCGCACGCCGGAGGGGCGGCGCGCTACGTGGACCGCGCGTTCGGGAAGCCGTACCTCTCGTTCCTGATCGGCTTCCTGATGATGGCCTCCGGCATCACGACGGCGGCCTCCCTGGCGAACGCGTTCGCGGGCGACTACCTCGGGGCTCTGCTGGACGTGCCGCCGATCCCGACCGCGATCGTCTTCATCGCGATCCTCACCCTGGTGAACCTGCGCGGTGTGAAGGAGTCGCTGACCGCGAACCTGGTCGCCTCGGTGATCGAGGTGAGCGGACTGGTCATCGTCATCGTCTGCGCCGCGGTCTTCTTCGGCTCCGGCGACGGCGACGCCTCCCGCGTGCTCGAGTTCAACCCCGACGTCGCTCCGCTGCAGGGGGCGTTCGCCGCCTCGATCGTCGCCTTCTTCTCGTTCCTCGGCTTCGAGGCCGCGGCGAACATGGCCGAGGAGGTGCGGAACCCTTCGAAGGTCTACCCGCGGGCCCTCTTCGGTGCGCTGATCACCGCGGCCGTGGTCTACCTCCTGATCGCGCTCGGCGCCGTGATCGTGCTGCCGAACGACGAGCTCGCGGCCTCCAGCGGTCCCCTGCTGGACGTGGTCGCGGCGAGCGGAGTGGCGGTGCCGCCGTGGCTGTTCGGCCTGATCGCGCTCGTCGCCATCGCGAATGGCGCTCTGCTGTTCATGGTGATGGCGTCGCGGGTCGGCTTCGGGCTCGCCACCTCCGGGCTGCTGCCGAGCGCCTTCGGCAAGGTGCTCCCGGGCCGCCGCACGCCGTGGGTGTCGATCGTGGTCGTCGGCGGAGTGACGATGCTGCTCAGCCTCATCGGCGACGTCGGCACCCTCGCCGAGACGACGGTGCTGCTGCTCCTGCTGGTGTTCATCGCGGCGAACGTCTCGGTGCTGGTGCTGAAGAAGGACCGCGTCGACCACGCCCACTACTCCGTGCCGCGCGTGGTGCCGGTGCTCGCGACCATCGCGAGCGTGGTGCTGCTGACGCAGCAGACGGGCGTGGTCTGGCTGGCGACAGCGGGCTACGTGGTCGTGGGGACGCTGCTGTTCCTCGCCACCCGCCTGGGGAAGCGGAAGCACGCGGAGCGGACCCCGGACTGATCCGGGCCGGCGGCGATCCGTCGCGAGCGGCCCGTCCGCGGATCCCCTGCGGGCCGTTCGCGACGGATCGATCGCGGGGGGGCGGTGAGGAGTGGGATCGTGAGGCTATGACCGTCACGCTCGAGCCGATGCCCGCCGCCGCTCTCGCCGCCTGGATGCGGGTCCAGCGCTCGGCGTACATCGAGGACCGGATGCGGGCGGGCGACGACGAGGCGGCCGCGACCCGCAACGCCGACGCCTCGTACGAGAAGTACTTCCCGGGCGGCTCCCCCGCCGCCGGGCACGACGTGCTCCTCGTCTCCGAGGACGGCCGCGCGGTCGGGTCGCTCTGGCTCGGCCCGCACCCGAGCGGACTCGAGGGCGTCGGGTACGTCTGGGACGTGCAGATCGACGCCGCCGAGCGCGGCCGCGGCCTCGGCCGGGCGGCGATGCTGCTCGCGGAGTCGCACGTCCGCTCCCAGGGCGGCTCCGCCCTCGCGCTGAACGTGTTCGGCTTCAACACCGCCGCGCGGGCTCTGTACGAGTCGCTCGGCTACGAGACGACGTCCCTGCAGATGCGCAAGCCGCTGGCCTGAGCGGGGCCGCTCGACGCCGGGCAGGGGCACGACCCGGTCGCGCAGAACGCCGCACGCCGTGCTCGAGGGCGGACGCCGACGGGCGCCCACCGACGAGCACGGCGGCGATGGTGGAACCGCCGGGGATCGGCGGGACCCTGCGGTCAGCTCGTGGAGGCGACGGCGGTCGGGTCGCCGGTGCCGGACGGACGCGGGGCGTCACCCGATCCCGTCGCCACCGACGCGCCGGTCGGAACGACGGTGCCGCCGGTCGCCATCCCCCGGCCGAAGGCCTGGCCCTGGAGGATCGCGCCGAGGTCGACGCCGGTCGCCGACTTGACGCTGTCGAAGGTGGCGGCGAGACCCGCCGCCTGCTCGCGCGCGATGTGGGTGCCGGCGGTGTCGCCGCCGATCAGCGTCACCGAGCCGACGTTCTGGTAGCCCTTCGCGAACTCGGCCATGAGCGAGGGCAGCTGCCCGATGAGCTCGCGACCCAGGATCGCCTCCTGGTTCTCGCGGAGCGCCTCCGCCTCGGCCGCGATGGCCGCCGCGCTCGCCTCGCCCTTCGCACGGATGGCCTCCGCCTCGGCGGTCGCGTTCGCGCGCAGCGCCTCGGCCTCGGCGCCCGCCTTGGCCCGCAGTGCGTGGGCCTCGGCCTCGGCGCGGGCGCTCACGGCGGCGGCCTCGGCGGCGGCGGACGCCTGGCGCGCCTCCGCCTGGCGCTGGACGGCGTAGGCCTCGGCGTCCGAGACCTGCTGCGCGACCTGGCGGTCCGTCTCGGCCTTCTTCTCGCGTCCGTAGGCGTCGGCGTCGGCCTCGGTCTGACGGCGGTACTTCTCGGCGTCCGCGACGCGCTTGACGTCGGCGTCGAGCTCGGCCTGCCGGTTCTCGGCGCGCTGCACGAGGACGGCCTGCTCGCGCTCGGCGCGGGCCAGGTTCTCGGCCTGCTCGGCCTCGGCGTTGGCGCGGCCGACCTCGGACTTCGCGGCGGCGGTGTTCTTGTCGTAGGCGGTCTGCTCGATCAGGTTCGCCTCGTCCGTGGCCAGCTGACGAGCCTTGACCTCGCGGGCCGCGTTGATCCGCGCGACGTCGGCCTCGCGGCGGACGCGCTCGATCTCCTGCGCTCCGAGCGCCTCGATGTAGCCGTTGCGGTCGGTGACGCCCTGGATCGCGAAGGAGTCGAGCACGAGGCCCTGGGCGAGCAGGTCGCCCTTGATGCCCTCGGCGATCTCGTCTCCCAGCTTCTGCCGGTCCTGCATGACCTCCTCGACGCTGAGCTTCGCGACGACGCCGCGGAGGGCGCCCTCGAGCTGCTCGGTCGTGAAGACGTCGATGGACTGGTCCTGCGACGCGAAGCGCTCGGCGGCGGCGCGGACCTGGTCGGCCGTGGACCCGATCTTGACCAGGGCGACGCCCGCGAGGTGGATGGTCACGCCGTTCTTGGTCTGCGCGACCGGCTCCATCTTGATCTGGCGGGAGCGCAGCGAGATGCGGTCTGACCGCTGGGTCAGCTTGTTCACGAACGCGCCGCCGCCGGTGATGACGGTCATGTTCGAGGTGAGGCCGTCCTCGCCCTTCTGCTTCTTCCCGACGATCACGATCGCCTCGTCGGCCTGCGGCACCTGGTACCAGGCGCGGAAGAGGAAGAAGCCGATGAGGGCGATCAGCAGGAGTGCGCCGACGGCGACTCCGGCGAGGACGATCCAGAGGAGATCCGGTTCCATGGGCGGGCGACCTTTCGTCCGACCCGCGAGACGCGGGTACCTGAGAGACGTACAGGTTCCATCGTGTCACAGCGCCTCGGACGGCCGCGTCGGCCGGAGGGGGGATACTGCGGTCGCCGCCGAGAGCGGTTCGCGGGAGGCGGGCCCGGAGGAGGACGCCACGAACGAGGGCGTCGCGCGGAGTGCCGCGGAGGAGATCAGTGCTGGGGTACCTGGACTCGAACCAAGAACAACTGAACCAGAATCAGCCGTGTTGCCAATTACACCATACCCCAATGGTCATCCGGAGGTGATCCCGGGACCAGGCGGCGACCGGATCGAGACCTGAGCGCCGAGAGACGACAGTACCCTACGCGAGCATCCCGCTCAAATCGAGCCGCGGACGACGCTGCCCTCGGACTCCGGGGCGGCCTCGCCGAGGCGGGCGCGGACGAGGTCGCGGTTGATCGCGGAGGCGACCTGGGCGCCCGATCCGGCGGCGACGATCAGCTGCTGCGGGCCGGGAGGGGTGACCTCGCCGGCGGCGTAGAGGCCGGGGACGGACGTGCGGCCACCGGCGTCGACGCGGAGGAAGCCGTCGACGTCGCGGTCGGGGCCGGCCGCGTCCAGGTAGTCCAGCGCGGGCGTCCAGACGGGTCGGACGAACGCCCCGGTGCGCGGGACGACGTCGCCGTCGACGAGGCGGACGCCGGTCATCTCGGCGCGCTCCCCGGCGAGGTCGGCGACCGGGCGCCGGTCGACCCGGATGCCGATCGAGGCCAGCAGCGACTCGTCGGCGTCGCTCACCGTCCCGACGCCGTTGGTGAAGACGATCAGGTCGGTCGACCACTGCGAGAGGAGCATGGCCCGCTCCGCGAGGTCGTCGGTCTCGCCGATCAGGGCGAGCGCCTCCCCCGCCTTCTCGTAGCCGTCGCACTCCATGCAGCTGTGCACGACGGTGCCGTAGTAGGCGCGCAGGCTCGGGAGCGCGGGCGGCGTCTCGAGCAGTCCCGCGGCGACCACGACGGCGGTGGCGACGACGGAGCGGTCCGCGCTGCCGCGCACGCCGCGCGCGCCGACCACGAACTCGCCGCCGGAGCGCTCGACCGACGTGACGAGGGCGTTGTGCACCTCGGCGGCCTCGTAGCGCTCGAACTCCTCGCGGCCGAGGCGGCGCAGCTCGAGCGGCGAGATGCCGTCGCGGGTGAGGAACCCGTGCGAGTGCAGGGTCGCGGCGTTCCGCGGGCGGTTGCTGTCGAGCAGCAGCACGCTGCGGCGCGCCCGGACGAGGTTGAGCGCGGTCGAGAGCCCGGCGGGGCCCCCGCCGATCACGACGACGTCGTAGCGTCCGCCGACCGTCTCCGCCACGGTCAGGCCTGCCGGGAGGCGCCGAGGTGAGCGCCCAGGCGGTCGAGGCGGGCGATCGACTCCTGCTTGCCGAGGATCTCCATCGACTCGAACAGCGGCGGCGAGACGCGGCGCCCGGAGACCGCGGTGCGCAGCGGCCCGTAGGCGATGCGGGGCTTGAGGCCGAGGCCCTCGATCAGCGCGGAGGCGAGCGCCTCCTGGATCGAGGCCGTCAGCCACTCGGACGCGGGGACGAGCTCGAGAGCGCCGATCGAGGCGGCGAGCACCTCGCCGGCGTTCGCGGGCAGGCCCTTCAGCGCGTCCTCGTCGTACTCGAGCGCGTCGGAGGAGGTGAAGAGGAACCCGAGCATCCCGGGGGCCTCCCCCAGCAGGCCGATCCGCTCCTGCACGAGGGGCGCGGCGGCGTCGAGCACCGCGCGCTGCTCGGCGGTCGGCTCGCCCGCGAGCACTCCGGCCGCCACGAGGTACGGGATCGTCCGCTCGGTGAAGTCGTCGACGGCCAGGAGGCGGATGTGGTCGCCGTTGATCGACTCGGCCTTCTTGAGGTCGAAGCGGGCCGGATTGGGGTTCACGTCGGCGACGTCGAAGGCGGCGACCATCTCGTCGATCGAGAAGACGTCGCGGTCGTGCGTGAGCGACCAGCCGAGCAGGGCGAGGTAGTTGACCAGGCCCTCCGGGATGAAGCCGCGGTCGCGGTGGTGGAAGAGGTTCGAGGACGGATCGCGCTTGGAGAGCTTCTTGCTGCCGTCGCCCATCACGTAGGGGAGGTGCCCGAAGCGCGGGACGAAGGTCGTCACTCCGATGTCGATCAGCGCGTGGTACAGCGCGATCTGCCGGGCGGTCGAGGGGAGGATGTCCTCGCCGCGCAGCACGTGGGTGATCTGCATGATCGCGTCGTCGACCGGGTTCACCAGCGTGTAGAGCGGCTGGCCGTTGGGGCGCACCACGACGAAGTCGCTGAAGGAGCCGGCGGGGAACGTGATCGGGCCGCGGACCAGGTCGTCGAAGGACAGGTCGGCGTCCGGCACGCGCAGGCGCAGCGCCGGGGCGCGGCCCTCGGCGCGGAAGGCGGCGCGCTCCTCCTCGGTGAGATCGCGGTCGTGGTTGTCGTACCCGTGCTGCTTCGCGCGGCCGGCCGCCTCGTTGCGCGCGTCGATCTCCTCGGCCGTGGAGTAGCTCTCGTAGAGGTGCCCCGAGGCCGTCAGGCGCGCGATCACGTCGAGGTAGACATCGGTGCGCTCGGACTGCCGGTACGGGCCGTGCGGGCCGCCGACTCCGACGCCCTCGTCCCAGTCGAGCTTCAGCCAGCGCAGCGCGTCGAGGATCTGCTCCACGCTCTCCTCGCTGTCGCGGGCGGCGTCCGTGTCCTCGATGCGGAAGACGAACGTGCCGCCGGTGTGGCGCGCGTACGCCCAGTTGAACAGGGCGGTGCGGATGAGGCCGACGTGCGGGGTCCCGGTCGGCGACGGGCAGAAGCGGACGCGGACGTCGCTCCCGGTCGCGGTCGTGAACGGGTGCGCGTCCGGCGCGCTTTCCAGGGGCGGGGTGAGCTCAGACATACGAGGCCGATCCTACCGGCGGGAGGCGGTGCGGCGCCCGGGATCGCGGGGGCCGTGGCGCCTCCGCCCCGGGCACGGTGCGCGCCTCGCGGCGACTGCTTCTACCGGACAGCACTGCTCCGAGTCAACGGACTCCCCGAGCGAGCAGGAGCAGTGGTGCGCTGACCCCGGGCCTCTCGTCGAGAGGGCCCGAGCGCCGCACCGCAGGCCGCGCCGGGCCTCCGCGCGAGCGTGCCCGGAAGGAGCACTGATGAGCACGATCGATCTCGACCCCCGCACCGACCGCCCGAGCGCCCTCACCGAGGCGGCACGGGAGGAGAAGGACGCCCGCACGCTCTCGCTCTTCCAGGCCGCGGTGAGCGCGGAGGCCGCCGAGGGCGCGCGCATCCGCGAGCGCATCGTGCTCGACCACCTGGGCCTGGCCGAGGCCATGGCCCGCCGGGTCTCCCGGAGCGGAGGCGACTGGGCGGATCTGCGCCAGGTCGCCTACGTGGGCCTCGTGAAGGCCGCCCGCCGCTTCACTCCCGAGCGCGGCGACAGCTTCGCCGCGTTCGCCGTCCCCACGATCACCGGCGAGCTCAAGCGCCACCTCCGCGACCTCGGCTGGATGATCCGGCCGCCGCGCGGCGTGCAGGAGCTGCACCGCCGCTCCGCCGTCGTCGCCGACGAGCTCGCGCAGGAGCTCGGCCGTCACCCCACCGACCAGGAGATCGCCCGCCGCCTCGGAGTGGACGCGACGGAGGTGGCCGACGCGCGCCTCGCGGGGCATCCGCTCTCCCTCGACGAGACCGTGGGCGAGGGCGGCGTCGGCCTGGGCGACACCCTCGGCGGCGAGGACGAGCGGCTGCTCGAGATCGACCGGCGGCACGGGCTCGCCGAGGCCCTCGCCGAGCTCGAGGAGGGCCAGCGCGAGCTCCTGCGCATGCGCTTCGTCGAGGAGCGGACCCAGCAGCAGATAGCCGACGCCCTGGGGACGACGCAGATGCAGGTCTCGCGCCTGCAGCGGCGGATCCTCGCGCAGCTCGCCGACCGGCTCGGCGCCCCCTCGCGCAGCCATCAGCCGCGCGCTCCGCGGGCCCGCGTGGCCACGGTCACTCCGGTCCGACCGGCGACGCGGCTGAAGTCCGCCTGAGGTGGGCCTCGGCACGCGACGGGAGCGACGCGAGGGCGGCGAGGACGTCGTCGACCTGGACCGCGAGCAGCGCCGGGTCCGGCTCGGCGGAGAAGACGTCGCCGCGGCGGAGGGAGGCGTCGGTCAGCACGACGTGCGGACCCGAGGCCGGAGGGCCCCAGGCCTCGGGCGGTGCCGGACCGAAGATCACGACCGAGGGGACGCCGTACGCGGAGGCGAGGTGCGCGGCTCCGGTGTCGACGGTCACCACGACCTCGGCGGCCGCGACGACCGCGGCGAACCCGCTGAGCGCGAGCTCCCCCGCCAGCACCTCGCCCGTGCCGGCGAGCTCGGCGACGCGGCGGGCGCGGTCGGCCTCGTTCGCGCCCCCGGTGTAGACGACGCGGTGCCCCTCGGCGGTGAGGGAGCGGGCCACCGCGGCGAAGCGCTCCTCCGGCCACTCGCGCGAGCCGTAGAAGGCCCCGATGTGCACGACGGCGGCTCCGGGGGCCGAGGCGGGCTCCTCCGGGACGGCGATCGCGACGTCCTCGGGGTCGGCGTCGAGACCGATCGAGTTCACCAGCCGGGCCCAGCGGGCGCGCTCGAGCTCGCCGTCGATCCAGAGCGGCCGCGGGTCCTCCGGGCCCGCGCCCGGGTCCAGCGCCGGGACGCGGAACTCCAGCGTGCGCTCGGGCGCGATCTCGCGCAGCCGCAGCCGCGACTCGGGGCCGTTGCCGTGGAGGTTCACGCCGAGCTCGACCCGGCCGGCGGCCATCGGCAGCGGGTCGTCGAGTCCGCGGAGGGTGGGCACGAGCGCATCCACGCCCTCGACCAGGTCGACGATCGGCTCGAGCCAGGGCGTGGTCGCCATGATCAGCCGGTGGTCCGGGAAGCCGCGGCGCAGAGCCTTGAGCGCCGGGACGGCGACGAGCAGGTCGCCGAGCTTGAGGGCGCGCAGCGCGAGGATCTCCGGAGTCCCGTCCGGGGCGGTGAGAGCGCGCACGGCGCCTCCTTCCTGTCGGAGTCCCCGTACCCCGCTGCGCGCACCTCAGACGCGCCGCCCGCAGATGCGAGCGACGCGCCCGGAGGGACCGACTTCCCCGGAAGGGGGTTTACATCCCCGGTCGAGGGGTACGAGGAGAAGGTGAACGACTCCTCCTCCCGGAGCGCCGACGAGCGCGCGAGGGCCCCGCGCCTGCGGGGGATCCTCTTCGACCGCGATGCGACGCTCGTGGTCGACGTGCCCTACAACGGCGACCCGGCGCAGGTCTCCCCTATGCCCACCGCCCTCGCGGCGGTCGAGCGGGCGCGCGAGGCGGGACTGGTTCTGGGCGTGGTCACCAACCAGTCCGGGATCGCCCGCGGGATCATCGACCGCGGCCAGGCCGACGCGGTGAACCGGCGCGTGGACGAGCTCTTCGGCGGCTTCGACGTGTGGATGCTCTGCCCCCACGGCCCGGAGGACGGCTGCTCCTGCCGGAAGCCCCGGCCCGGCATGGTTCTCGGCGCCGCCGAGCAGCTGGGACTGCCGGCACGGTCCCTCGCCGTGATCGGCGACATCGGGGCCGACGTCGGCGCCGCCGCCGCGGCCGGCGCCCGTGGAGTGCTGGTGCCGACTCCGGTCACCCGCGCCGAGGAGGTGGACGCCGCTCCGCTGCAGGCGGCGACGCTCCTCGAGGCGGTCGAGCTGCTGCTCGCGATGCAGCCCGACGAGGACGCCGAGTGAGGCGCCGCGTGCTCGTCGCCCGCCTGGACAGCGCGGGAGACGTCCTGCTGTGCGGACCCGCCGTCCGCGCGATCGCGGCCGACGCCGAGGTGCTGCTGCTGAGCGGTCCGCAGGGAGCGCCCGCGGCCGCGCTGCTGCCGGGTCCCTCCTCCGTCCGCACCTGGTGGTGCCCGTGGATCGGCGACGCCTCCCGCCCCGTCGACGACGAGCTCGTCGACGAGCTGCGCGCGATCGTCGAGGAGTTCGCGCCGGACGAGGCCGTGATCCTCACCTCCTTCCACCAGTCGCCGCTGCCGCTGGCCCTGCTGCTCCGCCTCGCCGGTGTCGCCCGCATCACGGGCGCCTCGGTCGACTTCGCGGGCGCCCTGCTCGATGTGCGCCTCGTCCCGGGCGAGACCCTCGAGGAGGACCAGCCGGAGCCGGAGCGCGCGCTCGCGATCGCGGCGGCGGCCGGCTTCGCGCTGCCCGCCGGCGACGACGGACGGCTCCGCGTGCGCCGCGAGGGCGTGCTGCCCGCCGCTCTCGAGGGGATCGGCCCCTACGCGGTCGTGCACCCCGGGGCAGCCGTCCCCGCCCGCGCCTGGCCCGCGGCGAACGCGGCCCGCGCCGTCGAGCTGCTGGCGGACGCGGGCCTCGCCGTCGTCGTCACCGGCGGCCCGGGCGAGCGCTCCCTCACGGCCGAGGTCGCGGGCTCCCGCGGCATCGACCTCGGCGGGGCGACGGACTTCCCCGGCGCCGCCGAGGTGCTGGCCGGCGCCGAGGTCGTGATCTGCGGCAACACCGGCCCCGCGCACCTCGCCGCCGCGGTCGGAACCCCCGTGGTCAGCCTCTTCGCGCCGGTCGTCCCGGCCGTGCGCTGGGCGCCCTACGGCGTCCCGGTCGCGCTGCTCGGCGACCAGGAGGCGCCCTGCGCCGGCTCGCGCGCCCGCGTGTGCCCCGTCCCCGGCCATCCGTGCCTCGCGGAGGTGAGCGCCGAGGAGGCGGTCGCCGCCGCCCTCCGACTCCGACCCACGACTTCCCCGAGAGAGGCCATCGCATGAGGATCCTGCTCTGGCACGTGCACGGCGGCTGGGCGGACGCCTTCGTCCGCGGCGCCCACACCTACCTGCTCCCCACGACTCCGGCCCGCGACGGCTGGGGCCTGGGCACCGGCGGCCGCGACTGGCCGAGCGCCGTCGAGATCGCCCCCGAGGAGCTGCACGACGCCGACGTCGACGCGGTCCTCCTCCAGAGGCCCGAGGAGCTCGCCGAGGCCGAGCGCCTGCTCGGGCGACGCCTCGGCCGCGACGTGCCCGCCGTCTACGTGGAGCACAACACCCCCCGCGGGGACGTGCCGGACAACCGCCACCCGCTCGCCGACCGCGACGACCTGCTGATCGTCCACGTCACCCACTTCAACGCCCTGATGTGGGACACCGGATCGACGCGGACGACGGTGATCGAGCACGGGATCCACGACCCGGGTCCCCTCTACACCGGCGAGCTGCCGCACTTCGGCGTGGTCGTCAACGAGCCCGTCCGCCGGGGCCGGGTCGCCGGGACCGACCTGCTCCCCCGCTTCGGCGCCGTCGCTCCGCTGGACGTCTTCGGGATGAAGACCGACCGGCTCGCCGAGCTGCCGGGCCTGGAGGACGTGACGGTCCTCGGCGACGTCCGCACCCAGGCGATGCACGCGGCCCTGGCCCGCCGCCGGGTCTACCTGCACCCGTTCCGCTGGACCTCCCTCGGCCTCGCACTGCTGGAGGCGATGCACCTCGGGATGCCCGTCGTCGCGCTCGACGTGACGGAGGCGGGGCGCGCCGTCCCGCCCGAGGCCGGAGCGGTCTCGAACGACCTCGACGCCCTCGTCGCCTCGGCCCGGGCGCTCGTCGAGGACCCGGACCGGGCCGCCCGCGCCGGCGCCGTCGCCCGCGAGGCCGCGCTCGCGCACTACGGCCTCGCCCGGTTCCACCGCGACTGGGACGAGGTCCTCGCCGACCTCCCCGGACGCCGGTCGCCGGAGCCCGCTCTGGAAGGGAGCACCCGATGAAGCAGCACCTCTCCGCCGCGCCCGCGCTGACGATCGCCATGGTCTCGGAGCACGCGAGCCCGCTGGCGACCCTCGGCGGCGTCGACGCCGGCGGTCAGAACGTCCACGTGGCGGCGCTCGCCGACGCGCTCGCCCGCCGCGGCCACCGCGTCGTCGTCTACACCCGCCGCGACGACCCCTCCCTCCCCCGGCGCGTGCCCTTCACCTCGGGAGTCGAGGTCGTGCACATCGACGCCGGACCGCCGCGCCGGGTGTCCAAGGACGAGCTGCTGCCCTTCATGGGCGACTTCGCCGTCGACCTCACCGAGGAGTGGCTGCAGGAGCGGCCGGACCTCGTGCACAGCCACTTCTGGATGTCCGGGGTCGCCGCGCTCGACGCCTCCGAGCGGGTGGAGCGCGCCACCGGGCGGCGCGTGCCCGTCCTCCACACCTTCCACGCGCTGGGCGTGGTCAAGCGCCGCCAGCAGGGTGCGCTCGACACCAGCCCCGAGGAGCGCGCCTGGCTCGAGCCCGGAGTGGGCCAGAAGGCCGACGGCGTCGTCGCCACCTGCTCGGACGAGGCCTTCGAGCTCAAGGGGCTCGGCGTGCCGACCTCGCGCATCTCGGTGGTGCCCTGCGGTGTCGACATTGACCGGTTCTCGGTCGAGGGCCCGGTCGCGCCCCGCGGCGAGCGCTCGCGGCTGATGACCATCGGACGCCTGGTGCCGCGCAAGGGCATGGGCATCGCGATCGAGGCGCTCGCGCACCTGGTCGCGGCCGGACACGACGCCGAGCTCGTCGTCGTCGGGGGCTCCGGCTCCGGCGACGCGCTGACCGCGGACCCCGAGTACCAGCGGCTGCACGGCGTGGCCGAGAGCCTCGGCGTCGCGGACCGCGTCGACTTCGTCGGCCAGCTCTCGCAGACCGAGATGCCCGCGATGCTCCGCTCGGCCGACGTCGTGGTCTGCGCGCCCTGGTACGAGCCGTTCGGCATCACTCCGCTCGAGGCGATGGCCTGCGGCGTGCCGGTCGTCGCCTCCTCCGTGGGCGGCCTGATCGACACCGTGGTCGAGGACGTCACCGGGGTCCACGTGCCTCCGCGCGACCCGGTCGCCCTGGCCGCCGCCCTCGGCTCGCTGCTGGAGGACCCCGACCGCGCCCGCGCCTACGGGGCCGTCGGCCGCGAGCGCGTCGAGTCCCGCTACTCCTGGGACCGCGTCGCCGCCGACACCGAGCGCGCCTACGTCACGACCCTCGCCGGCCTCGGCGACGAGTCGCTCCTCACCGGCGCCACGAGCGCACCCTCATCCCCCACCACCCGGAAGGCGGCTCCGCGACGATGACCATCGACACCGCGACCATCGACACCGTTCTGGACACCCCGGCCGATGCCGCCCGGCGCCTCGTCGACGACCACGTGGCGCGCGCGCTCGACGCGGTCGCGCAGCTGGAGCGCCACTCCGACAGGATCGCCGCCTGGGGCGTCGAGCTCGCCGACCGCCTGCACTCCGGCGCGCGCCTGCTCGCCGCGGGCAACGGCGGCTCCGCGGCCGAGGCGCAGCACCTCACCGCCGAGCTCGTCGGCCGCTTCGACGGCGACCGCGTCCCCTTCTCCGCCATCTCGCTGCACGCCGAGACGTCGAGCCTGACCGCGATCGGCAACGACTACGGCTTCGACCACGTGTTCTCGCGCCAGGTCACCGCGCACGCCCGGGCGGGGGACGTCGTGGTGCTGCTCTCCACCAGCGGACGCAGCGCGAACCTCCTCCACGCCGCGGAGGCCGCCCGTGCGGCGGGCGCCCGGTCGTGGGCGCTGACCGGCGAGGGGCCGAACCCGCTCACCGAGCTCTGCGATGAGGCGATCGCCCTCGAGGGCCACGGCTCCAATGTGCAGGAGGCGCAGCTGGTGCTCGTTCACGCGCTCTGCCGGGCCTTCGAGCACCGGATCCGCGCGCGGACGGCGGCCGCCGCGTGAGCCGCCTGCGCCTCGTCGTCGTCGGCGACGTGATGCTCGACGTCGACCTCTCCGGACCCGCCGAGCGGCTGAGCCCGGACGCCCCCGTCCCCGTGGTCGACGTGTCGGCCCGCAGTGCCCGCGCCGGCGGTGCCGGACTCGTCGCCCGGATGCTCGCCCGCGACGGGCACGAGGTGACGCTGGTGACCGCGCTCGCCGAGGACTCGGATCCGGACGTGGCGGAGCTGCGCGCCGAGCTGTCCGGCGTCCGCCTGGTCGCCGGGCCCTCGGGAGCGCCGACGCCGGTGAAGACCCGCGTCGCCGCCTCCGGCCAGGCCGTCGTGCGGATCGACCGCGGCTGCGAGACGCCGCCCGTCCCCGGCGTCACCGACGCGATGCTCGCCGCGCTCGCCGACGCCGACGCCGTGATCGTCGCCGACTACGGCCGCCGCCTGACCGAGGAGCCGTCGCTCCGCACGGCGCTCGACGCGCTCACCGTGCCGCTGGTGTGGGATCCGCACCCGCGGGGCTCGCAGCCGGTCGCCGCCACCTCCCTCGCCACCCCGAACCTGGCCGAGGCCACCGCCTTCTCGGGAGCCGTCGGCCGCGGAGTGACGCGCGCCGAGTCCGCCGCGACCACCCTCCTCGAGCGCTGGGGCTGCGGTGCGGTCACCGTCACGATGGGATCCTCCGGCGCACTGCTGCGCTCCCGCGGCGCCGGCGTCCCGGTCGTCGCACCGGCCGTCGCCGTGCCGCCCACCGACCCGTGCGGCGCGGGCGACCGGTTCGCCGCCTCCGCCGCCGTCGCCCTCGCCGAGGGCGCGAGCACGTCGGAGGCGGTGCAGGCGGCGGTCGCCGCGGCCGGCGCCTACCTCCTCGCGGGAGGGGTCGCCTCCCTGTCCGCTCCCGCCGACCCCGCTCCCCTCCACGGCGGCGGTGTCGACGCCCTGCGCGTCGCCGAGTCCGTCCGCGCGGCAGGAGGCACCGTGGTCGCGACCGGCGGCTGCTTCGACCTGCTCCACGCCGGCCACGCCCGCACCCTCTCGGCCGCGCGCGCGCTCGGCGACTGCCTGATCGTCTGCCTCAACTCGGACGACTCCGTCCGCCGCCTCAAGGGCGCGGCGCGGCCGATCATCCCCGAGGACGACCGCGTCGACCTGCTGCTCGCGCTCGAGTGCGTCGACGCCGTGCTGGTCTTCGGCGAGGACACGCCGGACGAGGCGCTGCGCCGCATCCGCCCCGACGTCTGGGTGAAGGGCGGCGACTACTCCGCCGAGTCCCTCCCCGAGACGGCGACGGTGGCGGAGTGGGGCGGCCGGGTCCTGACCGTGCCGTACCACCCGGGACGCTCGACCACCCATCTCGCCGCCGCGCTCGCGCGCGTCGGCTGACCCGCGGCCCACGAGGCCCGCAGACCACCCCCGGAAGGAAACCATGAGCACCACTCCCACCCCCATCGGCCGCGTCCTGATCACCGGAGGAGCCTCCGGGCTCGGTGCGGCCGTCGCCGCCGCGGTCACCGCCGCCGGCGGCACCCCGATCGTGCTCGACCGCGACGTGTCGTCGGTGAAGGAGGGCGTCGCCGCCTACCAGGTCGACGTCGCGAAGACCCGCGAGGCCGAGAAGGCGGTTGTCGAGATCGCCCGCGAGCACGGCGGGCTCGACGCCGTCGTCACCGCGGCCGGCATCGATCGCTGCGGCCGCCTCGTCGATGTGGAGCCGGAGGAGTGGGAGCGGGTCATCTCCGTGAACCTCCTCGGCACCGCGGCCGTCGTCCGGGCGGCCCTGCCCTTCCTCACCGAGACGCACGGCCGCGTCGTCACCGTCGCCTCCTCGCTCGCGATCAAGGCCGTCTCGGACGCGACCGCGTACTGCGCCTCGAAGTTCGGCGTGCTCGGCTTCACCCGCGCGCTCGCGGCCGAGACCAAGGGCGAGATCGGCGTGACCACGCTGATCCCGTCGGGCATGAAGACGCGCTTCTTCGACGACCGCGACGAGCAGTACAAGCCGGGTCCGGACGCGCTGCTGAACGACCCGGAGAACGTGGCGAACGCCGTCATGTTCGTCCTCGGCCAGCCGCGCGGCTGCGAGGTCCGCGAGCTCGTCATCACGCACGAGGAGGAGCCGTCCTGGCCGTGATCCGCTGATCCGGGCGCGCCCCGGATCCCCCGCCGCGAGACGCCACCTCGGTCCGCACGCCCCGGCGCGTCGCGTACCGAGGCGGCGTCTCGCGGTTCAGCGGGTGGAGGCGAGCACCCCGCGGACGTCCTCGAGCACCGCCTCGACGCGCACGTCGCCGACGAACGTGACGTCGTGCTCGCAGCGCGGAGCGGTCCAGCCGACCTGCGTGGCGTCGCGCCCGCAGACCGGGCAGTGCGTGGTCCAGCTCAGCTGCACCCGGTGGCGCTGCCGCCCGAGGGCCGCGGCGTTGATCGCGTTGCCCACCCAGAAGACCCCGACCGTCGGAGCGCCGACCGCGGCGGCGAGATGGCGGGGTCCGGAGTCGTTGCCGAGCACGAGGTCGGCGAGCGAGAGCAGCGGAGCGAGGTCCGGGAGGTCCACGACGCCCGCCCAGGAGACCGCTCCCGGCGCTCCGGCGACGATCTCGTCTGCGGCGGGCACGTCGGAGGCGTCGCCCACCACCAGCACGCGCGCGCCGTCCGCCAGCAGCTCCGTCGCCACGGCGGCGAAGGAGGCGGCGGGCCAGCGCCGGCGGGGATCGGTCGCCCCGGGGTGGATCAGCACCAGCGGGCCGCCCGCGGGCAGCGCCGCGGCGAGGCGGTCCCGCCGCTCCGGATCCACGGCGAGCGCCGGCTCGAGGCGGGTCGCGGGCGCTCCGGCCAGCCCGACGATCTCGAGCGCCCGCAGCATCTCGTGCTGGTAGTAGACGTAGGGGATCGTGCGCTCGAGCTCCGCGGCGTCGTCGGTGCGCGACCCGACCGTGTGGCGCGCGCCGAGGCGCTGGAGGAACGGGTTGGAGTAGCGCCCGCCGCCGTGCAGCTGCACGGCCAGGTCGAAGCGGCGCGCGCGCATCCGCTCGGTGAAGTCCTCGACGACCCGGGGGTCCTCCCCCTCTCCGTCGCGGACGCCCTGCGCCACCGGCAGGATCTCGACGTCGGCGATCGGCGACTCGACGCCCGTCAGCAGGACCCGGTGCGCGGGCGTCCCGAGCAGGGTGATATCGGCTCCCGGGTAGGCGGCCGCGAGGGCGTCGACGGCGGGCAGCGCGAACAGCAGGTCGCCGAGTCCGCCGCCGCGCAGGACGGCGATCCTCTCGACTCCGGCGAAGGGCTCTCGGAGGGGGGCGATGGCGACCACGACGGGTTCCTCTCAGGTGCGGAGGGCGCGCGGGCGCCACTCCGGGGACGGTGCACTCCTCCACTTCCCCGCCGGGACCGATCCGAAACCGGATCGGCGGCGAGCCCTCGTCGCCGATCCGGGGGCGGATTCCCGAGGCGGCGTGTCTAGGCGCGCACCACCCGGGTACCGGACGAATGCGTCCGCCACTCCGCGGGCGCCCCCGACCGAGAGGTGACCGTGACCATCGACATCACGACCCCCGCCACGACCGCCGCCGACGCCGTCCGCCGCGCGCGGACCGCGTTCCCCGCGTGGGCCGCCACCGCGCCCGCCGAGCGCGGCGCCCTGCTCCGTGCCGCCGCCCACCGCGTGGCCGAGCGCGAGCAGGAGCTCGCCGACCTCAACACGCAGGAGACGGGCAAGCCCGCCGGCGACGCCCTGGGCGGCGTCCGCGCCGGTGTCGACACGCTGCTCCAGTACGCCGAGCTCGGCCCGCTGCACCGCGGGAGGAGCCTGCGCGGAGGGGCGCTCAACGTCGATCTCGCCCTGCCGCACCCGCGCGGTGTCGTGCTCGCCCTCACTCCGTGGAACGACCCGGTCGCCGTCGCTGCGGGCCTCCTGGGCGCCGCGATCGTCTCCGGTGACGTCGTCGTGCACAAGCCGAGCGAGCGCAGTCCGGGCACGGGCGCCCTCTTCACGAGCATCCTCGCCGAGGCGCTGCCCGAGGGCGTGCTGACCCTGGTCGAGGGCGACGGGGCGGTCGGCGACGAGCTGGCGCGCACCGAGGGCGTCGACGTCCTCGCCCACGTCGGCTCGACCGCCACCGGCCGCGCGCTCGCCCGGGTCGCCGCCGTCACCGGCGCGCACGTGATCCTCGAGAACGGCGGCAACGACGCGCTCGTCGTCGACCGCGACGTCGATCCGGTCTGGGCCGCCGAGCAGGCCGCGCTGGGCGCCTTCGCCAACGCCGGCCAGATCTGCACCTCCGTCGAGCGGATCTACGTGCACCGCGACATCGCCGAGGCGTTCACGGCGGCGCTGGTCGCCGAGGCCGACCGCTGGAGCGCGGGCCCGCTCCCCCGCCTCGTCGACGCCCGCATGCGCGACGCCGTCCACGAGCACGTCACGGAGGCGCTCGGCAGCGGCGCGCGCGCCCTCACCGGCGGCACTCCCGGGGACGGCACCTTTTACCCCGCGACCGTCCTGGCCGACTGCACCGAGTCGATGCTGGTGATGACGGAGGAGACCTTCGGGCCCGTCGCGCCGATCCGCGTCGTCGACTCCTTCGACGAGGGCCTGGACCTGGCCGCCGCGAGCCCCTACGGCCTGGCCGCCTCGATCCTCACCGCCGACATGGAGCACGCTCACCGCGCCGCGGCGACGCTGCCGGTCGGCACAGTCAAGGTCAACGGCGTCTTCGGAGGAGCGCCGGGCGGCAGCGCCCAGCCCCGCGGAGCATCCGGCTCCGGCTTCGGCTACGGCCCGGAGCTGCTCGACGAGATGACCACCACCACGGTCGTGCACTTCGGCCTGCCCGTCCTGCCGGGAGGCGCGCGATGAGCCTCGAGGGCTCGGCGCTCCAGCGGGCGAGCGCCCTCCTGGCGCACGTCCACGAGCGCCCACCGGTCGTCGCCGTGATCGGGGACCTCATCCTCGACTCCTGGTGGCTCGGCGAGGCGGAGCGCGTCACGCGGGAGGCGCCCGCGCCGGTCCTGCGGCTCGAGGACGTCGTCGACGTCGCGGGCGGGGCCGCCAACACCGCCGCCAACCTGCGCGCGCTGGGCGCCGTCGTCCGCACGGTCGGTGTGGCCGGACGCGACTCCGAGGGCGACCGGCTCGTGCGCGCCCTCGACCGGGCCGGCCTGGACACCTCCCGGGTCGTCCGCACCGGCGCCGCGACGACGATCAAGACCCGCGTGGTCGGCGGCGACAGCGTGATGCTGCGCGTCGACTCCGGCCCGCACCGCCCGGCCGACGACGAGCTGGCCCTGCTCGCCGGTGCCGCCGCCGAGGCCGCCGCGGGCGCCGACGCCGTCCTGGTCTGCGACTACGGCTCGGGGATCCTCCGCGAGGCCGTCGAGCGCCTGCTCGCCGTCGAGCGCCCCGGCCTCCTCGTGGTCGACGCGCACGAGCTCTCCGACTGGGCCTTCGCCCGGCCGGACCTCGTCACTCCGAACGCCAAGGAGGCGGAGCGGCTGCTCGGCGGCTCCCTCGGCCGCGGGACGGAGCGAGCTGCCGCCGTGCGCGACGCGGCGGACGACCTGCGCGCCCGCTCGGGCGCCCGGCACGTCGTGGTCACCCTCGACCGGGACGGCTCCACCGCGCTCGACGCCGACGGCACGGTCAGCCGCACCTTCGCTCAGCCCGCGGAGGAGAAGCAGGCGTCCGGCGCCGGAGACACCTTCGCCGCGACCGCCACCCTCGCCCTCGCCGCCGGCCGCTCCCTCGCCACCGCCGTCGATCTGGCGCAGGCCGCCGCCGACGTGGTCGTGCAGCGCCCCGGCACCTCCGTCTGCTCGGGCGACGACCTGCTCGCCTCCCTCGCCGCTCCCGGCGCCGTCGTGCTCGGCGAGGACGCCCTCGTCGAGGTCCTCGCGGAGCAGTCGCACCGCGGTCGCCGCGTGGTGTTCACCAACGGCTGCTTCGACGTCCTGCACCGCGGCCACACGGCGTATCTCCGCCAGGCCCGCGAGCTCGGCGACGTGCTCGTGGTCGCGGTGAACGACGACGACTCCGTCCGGCGGCTGAAGGGCGAGGGACGGCCGATCAACCCGGAGGGCGACCGCGCGGGCGTGATCGCCGAGCTGGGCTGCGTCGACTACGTGACTCTCTTCGGCGGAGACACCCCCATCCCGCTGCTCGAGCGCGTGCAGCCCGACGTCTACGTGAAGGGCGGGGACTACAACCCCAACATGCTCGCGGAGGCGGCCATCGTCCGCTCCTACGGGGGCGTCGTCACCACGGTCGGCTACGTCTCGGAGCACTCCACGACCGAGATGGTCCAGCGCATCCGATCGGCCGCGCCGTGACCAGCCGCCGGTGGTCCGGGCGCTGGGGGGTCCCGGAGGCTCCCCGGCAGCCGCTGATCGACGTGCTGGTGCCGACGGTCGGCCGCCGTGCCGAGCTCGCCGCCACGCTCGCCGGACTCGCCGCCCAGGACGACCCGCCCTTCCGCGTGATCGTGAGCGACCAGTCCGACGACGCGGTCGCCGAGAGCGACCCGACGATCCTCGCGATGCTGCGCGTGCTGGAGGCGCAGGGCCGGGCTCCGGTGGTGCGCCGGCACCTGCCCCGGCGCGGGCTCGCGGAGCAGAGGCACTACCTCCTCTCCCTCGCCACCGCCCCGGCCGTCCTCTTCCTCGACGACGACGTGTGGCTCGAGCCGGGCACGCTCTCGCGGCTGCACGAGGCCCTCGAGCGCCTCGACTGCGGCTTCGTCGGCTCCGCGGTGCAGGGCCTGTCCTACCTCGAGGACGTGCGCCCGCACGAGACCGAGTCGTTCGAGACCTGGGAGGAGCGCGTGGAGCCCGAGCGGGTGCGGCGCGGAACCCCGGAGTTCGAGCGCTGGCCGCTGCACAACGCGGCCAATCTCACGCACGTCGCCGCCCGCCTCGACGTCCCGGAGGGCGCCTGGCGCGCGTACCGGGTCGCCTGGCTGGGCGCGTGCGTCCTCTACCGCCGCGACGCCCTCCTGGCCGTCGGCGGCTTCGACTTCTGGGAGCAGCTGCCCCCGGAGCACAGCGGTGAGGACGTCGCCGCGCAGTGGCGCGTCATGGAGCGCTTCGGCGGCGCGGGCCTCGTGCCCAGCGGCGCCGTGCACCTCGAGACGCCCACGACGGTCACCGACCGGCGCGTCGACGCCTTCGACCGGCTCTTCGCCGAAGAGCACTCGTAACACTCAGCAAGGCGACGAAAGGACAGCACGATGGACGCACCCAACCCGATCCAGATCCAGAAGTACCTCTCGGGCATCGACTACCCCGCCTCGAAGGACACGATCGTCGAGACCGCGGAGAAGGAGGGCGCGGACGGCGACGTCCTCGAGGCCCTCCGTGCGATCCCGGACGGCGACTACGAGAAGCCCACCGACGTGAGCTCGGCCGTCTCGAAGGTCTGACCCCCTCCGCGGGACGCCGCTCCGGTGCACGGCACGCCGTGCCTGCCGTACCGGAGCGGCGTCCCGCGAGCGGCGATCGGCCGGCGCGGAGAGCCGGGGTCAGGCGGAGGCGTGCTCGTGCTCGCGCAGGACGCCGGACTCGAGCGCCTGGAACGACAGCACCTTGTAGCCCTCGGACTCGAAGAAGATCGTCGCCCGGTCGGCCTCCACGCTCATCACGGTGCCGGCGCCCCACTCGCGGTGCTCCACCGACTCGTCGACGCTCAGAGGGGCGTCCACGGGCGCCTCGACGGTCTCGCCGCTCGCCTCGTGCCGCTCGCAGCCGTCGCAGTTGCCGCACCACTCGGCCGACTCCACGCCGAAGTAGTCCAGCAGGACTCGGCGTCGGCACTGGCTGGTCTCCGCGTAGGCGCGCATCATCGACAGGCGCGACTCCGCGATCCGCTCGCGGGAGGCCAGAGCCTCCTTCACCGCGTGCACGGCCTCGTCGCCCGAGGCCTCGCGCGTGGCGCGCAGACCGGACCCGGTCTCCACCAGCCCCGCGTCCGCGAGATCGTTGACGATCCGGGCGATCGTGCGGGCCGGCTTCCCCAGCTCCTTCGCGAGAGCCGCGGAGTCGAGCCCCGGCTGCTCCGAGACGGCCGCCCAGATCACGCGCAGCGCGGCCTTGTCGACCGAGCGCTTGGCGAAGAAGCGGCGGAGACCGAGGTCCTCGGCGCGGTAGTGCAGCGCGCCCGTCGCCGGCTCGCCGTCGCGGCCCGCGCGGCCGATCTCCTGGTAGTACGCGTCGAGCGACTCGGTGGTCGTCGCGTGCAGCACGAAGCGGACGTCGGCCCGGTCGATGCCCATCCCGAAGGCCGAGGTCGCGACGACGACGTCGAGCTCGCCGGCGCGCCACTGCTCGTGCACGACCTTGCGCTCGGACACCTTGAGTCCGGCGTGGTACGCCGCGACCCGGCGCCCCTCCGCCGCGATGTCGGCCGCGTAGGCCTCCGTCTCCTTGCGGGTGGCGACGTAGACCAGGCCCGGAGCCGTCCAGCTGCGGGCCTCCTCGACCACGGCGGCGCGCTTCTCGTTCTCGCTCTCGTGGCGGTGCACCACCAGCCGGATCTCCGGACGGTCGACGCCGTGCACCTGGATCTCGGGGTCGGTCATCCGAAGGCGCTCGATGATCTCGTCGCGCACCGGCCCGGAGGCGGTGGCGGTCATCGCGAGCACCGGCGGGTCGCCGAGCTCGCCGCGCACATCGGCCAGGCGGAGGTAGTCGGGGCGGAAGTCGTGGCCCCAGGAGGAGACGCAGTGCGCCTCGTCGACGACCAGGAGCGACACTCCTGCGGCCGCCAGGCGCGCCACGTTCTCGGGCTTGGCGAGCTGCTCGGGCGCCAGGAGCACGTAGAGCGGGCCGCCCTCGTCGATCCGGTCCCAGGCGCGGGCGACGGCCGCGGCGCCCTGGGAGGAGTTGATCGCGACGGCGGGCGGGGCCGCCGGAGCCGCCTCGATCGCGGCGAGCTGGTCGGCCTGCAGGGCGACGAGCGGGGAGACGACCAGGACGACGCCGCCGCGCTCGGCTCCGGCGATCTGGTAGACCGCGGACTTGCCGCCGCCCGTCGCCAGCACCAGCAGCGTGTCGCGCCCGGAGGCCGCCGACTCGATCGCCTCGCGCTGACCGGGGAGCAGCGACGACCAGCCGAAATCCTCCCGGGCGATGCGGCTGACAGAGTCGGTGCGGGAGGAGTTCATAGCTCGACGCTACGACCAGACGGCCCCGGAGGCAGTCCGCTTGACAGCGCCGGGGAGCACGGTGAAGGCGCGTCGCCCGGCCTCGCGGCCCGCCTCTGCCCCCTCGTCCCCGCGCTGTCAACGTCCTGCGGAGGGGCCCGTCGCGTGCTGGGCTGGAGCCCCGACGAGAGGAGCCGACATGGCCGACCAGAACGTGAACGAGGACCTTCCCGGATCCGGCGGCGACGCCGTCCCGAACACCGGCGGCGCGCAGACGGTGCTGCCCGGCGAGGACGCGGCCGACGCGTCCGCCGCGGGAGCCGCTCCCGGGGGCACCGCGATCGACCGCGGTGTCACGGACGCCGTGACCGACGGCGACAGCGGAGGAGACACCGTCTCCGGCGACGCCGACCTGCCGGACGAGACCGAGGGCGCGGTCGGCAGCGACCCGGCGAGCGCCGACTGACGTCCCGCTCGGACGCGTCCGGCCCGCCGGATCCGAGGATCCTTGCGGGCCGGAGGCGCTCGTCCCTCCGCGGAGGAGGGCCCGGGCTCAGCGCCGGACGACCACCGGGTTGAACAGCGTGCCGATGCCCTCGACGTCCACCGCGACGGTGTCGCCGTTCGCGATCGGCCCGACGCCGGCGGGCGTCCCGGTGAGGATCACGTCCCCGGGGAGCAGCGTGAAGATGCGCGAGACGTAGGCCACGAGCTCGGGCACCCCGTGGATCATGTCGCCGGTGCTGCCCGACTGCTGCACGCGCCCGTTGACGCGCGTCTCGATCGCGCTCTCGTTCCAGACGAACTCGGTCTCGATGACCGGGCCGAGCGGGCAGAAGGTGTCGTAGCCCTTCGCCCGCGCCCACTGGCCGTCGGAGCGCTGGAGGTCGCGCGCGGTGACGTCGTTGGCGATCGTGTACCCGAAGACCACGTCCTCGTAGTCCTCCGCGCGGACGTTGCGGGCCACGGCGCCGATCACGATCGCCAGCTCACCCTCGAACTCCACCTGCTGGCTGTCCTCGGGGAGGACGATCGCCTCGTCCGGGCCGATGACCGACGTGTTCGGCTTGAGGAACACCAGCGGCTCCGCCGGGGCGTCGCCGCCCATCTCAGCCGCGTGGTCGGCGTAGTTCCTCCCGATGCCGACGACCTTGGAGCGCGGGATCACCGGCGCGAGGAGCTTCGCCTCCGCGATCGGGATGCGCTCCCCCGTGGTGTCGAACCCGGCGAACATCGGGTCGCCGGCGAGCACGACCAGGTCGTCCTCGTCCACGATCCCGAAGTGGATCGCTCCCCCGTTGTCCCCGTCGCGCTGCGTGGCGAATCGTGCGATCTTCATGCGTCCAGCCTCGTCATCCATCCGTGCGTGTCCTCGCGGCGTCCGTACTGGATGCCGGTCAGCTCCTCGCGGAGCGACATCGTGAGCTCTCCGGCGGGCGCGCCCTCGCGGCCGACGGAGAAGCCCTCGCCCTTGAGCTCGGCGATCGGGGTGATCACGGCGGCGGTCCCGCAGGCGAACACCTCGACCACGTCGCCGGAGGCCACCCCGTCGCGCCACTCGTCGATGCTCACGCGGCGCCGCTCGACGCGGTGGCCGCGGTCCTCGGCGAGCTGCAGGACGCTGTCGCGCGTGATGCCCTCGAGGATGGAGTCCGATTCCGGGGTGACCAGCGTGCCGTCCTTCTTCACCAGCACCACGTTCATGCCGCCGAGCTCTTCGATCCACTGCGACTCCTGCGAGTCGAGGAAGAGGACCTGCGCGCAGCCGTGGCTGTAGGCCTCCTGCTGTGGAAGGAGGGAGGAGGCGTAGTTGCCACCCGTCTTCGCCGCTCCCGTGCCGCCCTTGCCCGCCCGGGCGTAGGAGGTGGAGAGCCAGATCGACACAGGGGCGACCCCGCCCGAGAAGTAGGCGCCGGCGGGGCTGGCGATCACGTAGTAGCCGACGTCCTCGGCCGCGCGCACGCCGAGGAACGCCTCCTGCGCGAACATGAACGGGCGCAGGTAGAGGCTGGTCTCCGGCTCCGAGGGGACCCAGTCGCCGTCGACCGCGATCAGCTGCCGCAGCGACTCGACGAAGAGGTCCGTCGGGAGCTCCGGCAGCGCGAGGCGGCGGGCCGAGCGCTGCAGGCGGCGCGCGTTCGCCTCCGGGCGGAAGGTCCAGACGGAGCCGTCCTCGTGGCGGTAGGCCTTCATCCCCTCGAAGATCTCCTGCGCGTAGTGCAGGACGGCGGCGGCGGGGTCGAGCGCGAGCGGGCCGTAGGGCTCGACGCGGGCGCTGTGCCAGCCGTCCGCGCGGGTCCAGCGGAGGCCGACCATGTGGTCGGTGAAGTGCATGCCGAAACCGGGGTTCGCGAGGATCCGGGCGCGCTCCTCGGCGGAGCGGGGCGCGGGGGCGGCGGTCACCTCGAAGGCGAGGTCGGCGGGGGCGGAGTCGGTGCTCATCGTGGTGGTGTCCTTCTGCGGGGGATCAGCGGAGGCGGGCGACGACGGAGTCGCCGATCGCGGCCGTGGAGCGCGGGGTGCCGTCGCGCGACTCGATGTCGGCGGTCACGGCCGCGGTGACGCGGGCGGCCTCGTCGCTCCGGCCGAGGTGGTCCAGCAGCATCGCCGCCGAGAGGATCGCGGCGGTCGGGTCGGCGAGCTGCCGTCCGGCGATGTCGGGCGCGGATCCGTGGACCGGCTCGAACATGCTGGGGAACGCGCCGTCGGGGTTGATGTTGCCCGAGGCCGCGAGTCCAATGCCGCCGCTGATCGCGCCGGCCAGATCGGTCAGGATGTCGCCGAAGAGGTTGTCGGTGACGATGACGTCGAACCTAGCAGGGTCGGTCACGAGGAAGATCGTGGCGGCGTCCACGTGGAGGTAGTCGACGTCCACGTCCTCGAAGGCGGCCCCCACCTCGTCGACGATCCGCTTCCAGAGCGAGCCGGAGAAGACGAGGACGTTCGTCTTGTGGACGAGCGTCAGCCGGGAGCGGCGCGTGCGGGCGAGCTCGAACGCGTGTCGGACGACGCGCTCGACCCCGTAGGCGGTGTTGACCGACACCTCGTTGGCGACCTCGTGCGGGGTGCCCTGCCGGATCGAGCCGCCGGTGCCGACGTAGGGCCCCTCCGTGCCCTCGCGGACGACCACGAAGTCGACCTCGCCGGGAGCCGCGAGCGGCGAGGGGACGCCCGCGTAGAGACGGGTGGGCCGCAGGTTGACGTAGTGGTCGAGCTCGAAGCGCAGCCGCAGCAGCAGTCCGCGCTCGATGTTCGCGTCCCGGAGGCGCGGGTCGCCCGGTGCTCCGCCGACGGCGCCCAGGAGGATCGCGTCGTGTCCCGCGATCGCCGCGAGGTCCTCGTCGGTGAGGACGTCGCCGGTCTCGAGGTAGCGGGCGGCGCCGAGCGAGAAGGTGGTCGTCTGGAGCACAAGGTCGGAGTCGGCGGTGACGGCGTCGAGGACCTTGACGGCCTCGGCGGTCACCTCGGGCCCGATCCCGTCTCCGGGGATGACGGCGAGCTTCACGGTGCGGGGCATGGCGGTCCTCAGGCGTACGGGGTCGGAGTCCCCCCAGCGTACTCGCGGCCCGCCCGCGCCGCGGTCCGGCGCACGCGCCCCCGTCGGGCTGGCGAGGGCCGTCCGGGAGGCGCTGCGCGTCGCGGGCGGCCTCCCTCGGGAGGAGAGGAGGAGCGTCAGCTCCGGCGGAGGCGCCAGGCGCCGACCGCGGCGGCGGCCAGCACGAGGACGACACCGAGCCAGGCCGACCAGCCGACGCCCGAGTCGAACGCCGCGCTCGCCGACGCGACGAGGCTCGCGGCGGAGTCGGCGGGCAGCTCGCCGGCGACCGAGACGGCGCCGCCGAGGGTCTCCCCGGCCCGCTGCGCCTGCGCGGCGTCGAGGCCCTCGGGCAGCACGACTCCCCCGCGGTACACGGCGGTGAGGACCGTGCCGAGCGTCGCGGTGCCGAGGACGGCACCGAGCTCGTAGGCGGTCTCGGAGACGGCGGAGGCCGCACCGGCCTTGTCGGCGGGCGCGTTGGCCAGGATCAGCTCGTTCGACACCGTCTCAGCCGCACCGATGCCCAGGCCGAGGAACGCGAAGGCGACGGCGACGGTGAGCGCGGACGCTCCTCCCGGCGCCCCGCTGCCGAGGGCCAGCAGGATGTACCCGACGGCCGAGACCAGCAGTCCGGCCGGGACGACGAGGCGCGGAGCGACGCGGCGGGCGATCGGCACCACGCCGAGCCCGGCCAGGATCATCACGGCGAGGCCCGGCACGAGCACGAGGCCCGCCTCCAGGGGCGAGAGCCCGACCACGAGCTGCAGGTGCTGCGAGAGGAAGAAGAGCCCGCCGACCAGCGCGGTGACGCTGAGGAGGTTGACCACGATCGCCGCACTGAACGAGCCGCGGCGGAAGAGCGAGAGATCGAGCATCGGCGAGGCCCGGCGCTGCTGGCGGCGGACGAACAGAACTCCCGAGACGACGCCCACGACGAGCGCCGCGACGCCGACCGCGTCGATCCCGTGCTCGGCGAAGGACTTCACCGCGTAGACGACCGGCGCCATGGTCGCCAGCGACAGCAGGATGCTGACCACGTCGACCGGGCCGGGCTGCGGGTCGCGCGACTCCGGCACCAGGATCGGCACCAGGACGACCAGCGGGAGCAGCACGGGCACCGCGAGCAGGAACACCGACCCCCAGGGGAAGTGCTCGAGCAGCACGCCGCCGACCAGCGGGCCGATGCCCGAGCCCACGGCGAAGCCGGTCGCCCAGATCGCGATCGCGAGGCGGCGCTGGTCGCGGTCGGGGAAGACGCTGCGCAGGAGCGAGAGCGTCGAGGGCATCAGCATCGCGCCGAAGAAGCCCAGTGCCGCGCGGGCGCCGATGAGCGCCGCGGCGGTGGGAGCGAACGCGGCCACGACCGAGACGGCGGCGAAGCCGACCGCGCCGACCAGCAGGAGGCGCCGCCGCCCGACGCGGTCGCCGAGGCTGCCCATCGCCACCAGCAGGCCCGCGAGCACCAGCGGGTAGGCGTCGACGATCCACAGCAGCTCGGTGCCGGAGGGGCCCAGGTCCTCGGCGATCGAGGGGAGCGCGAAGTTCAGCACCGTGTTGTCGACCGAAACCAGCAGCACCGGGAGCATCAGCACCGCGAGCGCTACCCAGGCGCGTCGCCCGACCCTGTCGGCGGCGCCGGCGGTGTCGTGGGTGGAGACGGGAGCGGTGCGCGCGGACACGGGGACGACCTTTCAGAGGAGAACGGAGAGAGTATACCGTCCAGCCGGTACAGTCGCCACTGATCCGCCGTAGGATGGTCGCCGTGCCTCCTGCCCCCGCCCGCGACCGCGTCCTCGACGCGTTCGAGCAGCTCCTCATCGAGCAGGGCGAGCGCGCCGCGACCCTCGACGCCGTCGCCCGCGAGGCCGGAGTCTCCAAGGGCGGGCTGCTCTACCACTTCCCCTCGAAGGACGCCCTCGTCGACGGGCTCCTGCAGCGCCTCGACGCGCGGCGGGAGGCGGACGTCGCGCAGAGCCTCGCCGCTCCCGAGGGCGTGGTCGCCTACCTGCTGCGCACCTCCTTCGCCGCCGACTCGGCCTTCGACCGCACGATCCTCGCCGTGTCGCGCATCGCGCAGGGGCACGACGAGCGCGCCAGCGGCGGCCTCGCGCGGATCCACGACAGCTGGAACGAGGTGGTCGCCGACGCCGTGGGCGACCCGCTCGTCGCCCGGGCGATCGTCCTGATGAGCGACGGGCTCTACTACAACTCCGCCCTGCTCCCCACGGGCTCGCAGTCGCGCGGCGAGGCCGAGGACGTCCTCGCGGTCGTCCAGCGCCTCCTCGGGAGCTGAGCCGCGCCGCCCCGGCGGACCCGCTACAGCTCGACGACCCCGTCGATCAGGGTCACCGTCGCGCCGCCGATCCAGATCGCGCCGTCCGTGCTCTCGACGCGCACGCGCCCGGCTCGGCCCAGCGCCGCCCCCTGGGCGGCCGTGTAGCGCTCGGGCAGCACGCCGCTGCCGATCAGCCACTGGGCGATTCCCGCGTTGAGGCTCCCCGTCACCGGGTCCTCGGACACGCCGGCGTCGGGGATGAACGCCCGCACCTCGACCGCGCACTCGCCTCCCGCCGGATGCTCGCCCACGACGCCGACGGGGAGCCCGGCGAGGAGAGCCTGGTCCGGCCGCAGCGCGAGGACCTGCTCCGCCGACGCGAGCCGCACGGCCAGCCAGCCGGGACCGTTGTCGACCCACTCGTGGTCGAGGATCTCCGCGCGCGGGATCCGCAGAGCCGCAGCCACCCGCTCGAGCGTCGCCTCGTCGACCGGTCCGGTCCGCCGGCGGGGCGGGGCGGCGAAGGCGATGCCCTCCTCCGTCACCCGCAGTCGGACGAGACCCGCGGCGCACTCCTGCACGAGCTCCCCCGCCGCGCGGGCCGTCCCTCCGGCCGCGAGCCAGGCGTGCGCGCTCCCGAGGGTCGGGTGCCCGGCGAAGGGCAGCTCCCCGCCCGGCGTGAAGATCCGCAGCCGGTAGTCGGCCGCGGGGTCGCTCGGGCGGAGGAGGAAGGTCGTCTCGGACAGGTTCGTCCAGCGCGCGAACTCCGCCATCGCGGCGTCGCCCACGCCGTCGCCGTCGACGACGACCGCCACCGGGTTGCCCCGGAACGGCGCGGCGCCGAAGACGTCGACCTGAGCGAACCGCCGCGTGCTCACTGCTCGGTGATGTCGATCTCCTGCATGAGGTCGGCGTCGATCGCGACGCGGACCTTCTCGAGCAGGCCGTCCGGGGCGGGAGAGTCGATGGTGATCACCGAGAGCGCCTTGCCGCCCGCCTCGGTGCGCGCGATCTGCATGCCCGCGATGTTGACCGCGGCGTCGCCGAACTCGCGGCCGTAGACCGCGACGATCCCCGGGCGGTCGACGTAGCTCATGACGACGAGGTGCTTCGCGAGGGGGACCTCGACGTCGTAGCCGTTGATCGCCACGATCTTCTCGACCTGCTTGGTGCCGGTCAGCGTGCCCGAGACCGAGATCTGCGAGCCGTCCGAGAGCGCGCCGCGCAGCGTGATCACGTTGCGGTACTCGTCCGAGACCGGCTCCGTGATCAGGCGCACCTCGATGCCGCGCTGCTCCGCGAGCACCGGCGCGTTGACGTAGGACACCGTCTCCGAGACCACGTTGGTGAACACGCCCTTGAGAGCCGCCAGCTTGAGGACCTTCACGTCGTAGCCGGCGAGCTCGCCGCGCACCTCGACGTCGATGGAGGTGACCGGCGAGTCCGCGAGGCCCGAGAAGACCTGGCCGAGCTTCTCGACCAGCGGGATGCCGGGGCGCACGTACTCGTCGATCACGCCGCCGGCGACGTTCACGGCGTCCGGCACGAGCTCGCCCGAGAGCGCGAGGCGCACCGAGCGGGCGACCGAGACGCCGGCCTTCTCCTGCGCCTCGTCGGTCGAGGCTCCGAGGTGCGGAGTGACGACCACGTTCTCGAGGGCGAGCAGCGGCGATCCGGTCGGCGGCTCCTTGACGAACACGTCGAGCCCGGCGCCGGCGATGGTCTTCGCGACGAGCGCGCGGTGCAGCGCGTCCTCGTCGATGAGGCCGCCGCGGGCCACGTTCACGATGAACGCCGACGGCTTCATCAGCGCCAGCTGATCGTCCGAGATCATGCCCGTCGTCTCGGGGGTCCTCGGCATGTGGATCGTGATGAAGTCGCTCTCGGCCAGCAGCTCCTCCAGGGAGAGGAGCGTGACGCCGAGCTGCTGCGCGCGGGCGCTGGTCACGTAGGGGTCGTAGGCGACGACGTTCACGCCGAAGGCCTGCAGGCGCGCGGTGATCAGCGCGCCGATGCGGCCGAGGCCGATGATGCCGACGGTCTTCTCGTAGAGCTCGACGCCCGTGTACTTCGAGCGCTTCCAGAGGCCCTGCGCGAGCGCGCTGTGGGCGGCGGGGATGTGGCGGGCGAGGCTCAGGATGTGGCCGACGGTGAGCTCGGCGGCCGAGATGATGTTCGAGGTCGGCGCGTTCACGACCATGACGCCCGCGGCGGTCGCGGCGGTGATGTCGACGTTGTCCAGGCCCACACCGGCGCGGGCGATCACCTGGAGCGAGGGGGCCGCGGCGATCGCCTCCGCGTCGACCTGCGTCGCGGAGCGCACCAGGATCGCGTGCGCCGTAGCGAGGGCCTCGAGCAGCGCCGGGCGGTCGGTGCCGTCCACGGAGCGGATCTCGAAGTCGGGACCGAGCGCGTCCACGGTGGCGGGCGAGAGTTCTTCGGCGATCAGGACGACCGGCTTTGTCACGAGAGGCGCTTCCTTCGGAGAGGGGACGGAGCGGGCACCGAGGCGGGGGCGTCGGCAGCCCCCCGTCACTGTAGCGGAGGGGTGCGCGCGCCCCGCGCCGTGTGACGCCGCCGGTCAGCTCAGCGAGACCAGGCTCTCGACGCCGAGGACGAGCTGCACGTCGAGCGAGAGCGCCGCCGAGAGGCAGAGGGCCGCCGCGAGCAGTCCGACGCGCGCCGGGAGCCCCCGGCGGCGCCCGAGCAGGACGGCGGCGACGAAGCAGGCGACCGGCAGCACCAGGCCGAGCAGGAGCACCGCCCAGCCCGTCGGATTCAGGTCGGTGCCGAGGGAGGCCGCGTAGCTGCGCAGGCCGATCAGGTTGCCGACCGCCTCCCAGACGTCCCAGGCGAAGAAGAGCGCGAACACCACGGCGACGAGGACGGAGGCGGCCAGGCGCCGGCCGGGCCGGTCGCGCCGGCCGGTCCCGCCGAGGGTGGCCCGGGTCGAGTCGGTCATTAGGCCCCCTTGAGGAACGGCAGCGGAGCGAGGAGGACGAGTCCGGCGACCAGCCAGAGCACGCGGGTGCGCACCCGGGAGTCGCGGGTGGCGAGGAGCACCACGGCGAACCACACCGGCGGCGCCAGGACCGCCAGCCAGAGCCCGAGCGAGTAGAGGGCGCCGCCGAGCGCATCGCCCGCGAAGCCGGCCGCGGCGACCGGCGACTGCCGCGTCGCCGTGATCGCCCAGGCGATGGCGTACAGGAGGTAGAGGCCGGCCGCGATGCCCGCGGCGATCAGCAGAGCGGACGAGGACGCGGCCTCGTCGTCGGGGTCCTCGTCCTCGGAGTCGTCGTCGTCCGAGCCGTCGTCCGCCGGGCCCGCCCCCGCGACCGTGCGGGGCGTCAGGCGCACGCGCGCCGTCCCCGCGGCGAGCGTCGGGTCCGCGCCCCCGCCCGCCCACTCCAGGGCCTCGTCGTCGGCGTCGTCCTCCGGGCCGGCGTCCGGCCCGCGGTCCACCGGCGGGGTCGCCGCGTCGTCGTCCTCCGGGGAGCGGCCCGGTCCACCATCGATCACCGCAACACCCTAGCCGCGCGCACCTCGCAGGAGGCTCGGAGCCCGCCGCCGCCTCCCCGACACCCGGCGGACACCCCGCGTCCTCCCCCGGGGGCGAGGCTGAGCGGATGGACGACCGCCGCCGCCGCTTCGTCGCCCTCGGCGACTCCTTCACGGAGGGGGTCGGCGACCCGCACCCGCGCCTGCCGAACGGGGTGCGCGGCTGGGCCGACCGCGTCGCCGAGCGCCTGGCGAAGGCCGAGCCGGGCTGGGAGTACGCGAATCTCGCCGTCCGCTCGAAGCGCCTCGCCCAGATCACCGAGGACCAGCTCGCGCCCGCCCTCGCGCTCCGCCCCACCCTGATCACGTTGTACGCCGGCGGCAACGACATCCTCGACCTCGGCACCGACACCGTCGATCTGATCACCCGCTACGAGGCGCTCGTCGACGCGCTCGCGACCACCGGCGCCTCCCTCGTGCTCTTCACCGGCGTCGACATCCCGGGACTGCCCGCCCCGCGGATGTTCCTGCGCCGCAACCACCTCTACAACAGCGCCGTCCGCCGGATCGCCCGCGAGCGGGGCGCGATCCTCGTCGACTACTGGGCGATGCGGGAGTTCCACTCCCCCGTGCTCTGGTCGCCCGACCGGATGCACCTCTCCAAGCGCGGCCACCGCGTCCTGGCCGGTCGCGTGCTCGACACGCTCGGCGTGCCGCACACGATCTCGACCGGGCCCTGGGACACCCCCGAGCCGCTCCGCCTCCGCGCGCGGCTGCGCGAGCAGCGCCGCTGGGCCGCCGACTGGGTACTCCCCCTCGTCGGCCGCAAGCTGCGCCGGGTCACGCTCGGCGACCACCTCTCGCCCCGGTGGCCGGACCCCGTCCTCGTCCCGCCGAAGGGCGGTCTCCGCCGTCTCGTCCGCGAGCTCGAGCAGTAGTCGCGCCCCGGACGCGGAGGAGCCCCGGCCCGGCGAGGGGATCCCGGTGGACGGGTCCCTCGTCGGGCCGGGGCTCCCCCGGTCGACGCGGTGCGACTAGCGCGCGACGCTGCCGTCGGTGTAGTCCTCGTCGGTCTGCTTCCAGGCGAAGAGCTTGCGCAGCTCGCGGCCGGTCTCCTCGATCGGGTGCTTCTCGCCCTTGGCGCGCAGCTCCTGGAACTCGGGTCCGCCCGCGTCCTGGTCGCCGATGAAGCGCTTCGCGAAGGCGCCGCTCTGGATGTCGCCGAGGACGGCCTTCATGTTCTCCTTCACGCGCGGGTCGATGACGCGCGGGCCGGAGACGTAGTCGCCGTACTCGGCGGTGTCGGAGACGCTCCAGCGCTGCTTGGCGATGCCGCCCTCCCACATGAGGTCGACGATGAGCTTGAGCTCGTGCAGCACCTCGAAGTAGGCGATCTCGGGCTGGTAGCCGGCCTCGACGAGGGTCTCGAAGCCGTACTGGACGAGCTGCGAGGTGCCGCCGCAGAGCACGGCCTGCTCGCCGAACAGGTCGGTCTCGGTCTCCTCGGTGAAGGTGGTCTTGATGACGCCGGCGCGGGTGCCGCCGATGGCCTTCGCGTAGGACTTCGCGGTCTCCCAGGCGGTGCCGGTCGCGTCGTTCTCGACGGCGATGATGTCCGGGATGCCGCGGCCGGCGACGAACTCGCGGCGCACGGTGTGGCCGGGGGCCTTCGGCGCGATGAGGATGACGTCGACGCCCGCGGGCGCCTCGATGTAGCCGAAGCGGATGTTGAAGCCGTGCGCGAAGGCGAGGGTCTTGCCCTCGGTCAGCGCGGAGGCGATCTGCTCGCTGTAGATCGCGCGCTGGTGCTGGTCCGGCGCGAGGATCATGATCAGGTCGGCCCAGGCCGCGGCGTCGGCGACGCTCTTGACCTCGAAGCCGTCGTCCTCGGCCTTGGCGGTCGACTTCGACCCCTCCTTCAGCGCGATGACGACCTGGACGCCGGAGTCGCGGAGGTTCTGCGCGTGCGCGTGGCCCTGCGAGCCGTAGCCGACGATCGCGACCTTCTTGGACTGGATGATGGAGAGGTCGGCGTCGGCGTCGTAGATGAGCTCGGTCACGTGGTGAGTCCTTTTCTGTAGTGGAGAGTTCGCGGTCAGTTCTTGAAGACGCGCTCGGTGATCGACTTGGAGCCGCGCCCGATGGCGAGCAGGCCCGACTGCGCGATCTCCTTGATGCCGTAGGGCTCGATCACCCGCAGGAACGCGTTGGTCTTGCCGGTGTCGCCGGTGACCTCGATCACCAGGGCGTCCGTCGCGACGTCGACCACGCGGGCGCGGAAGAGCGTGACGGCCTCGAGCACCTGCGAGCGCGTGACGTTGTCGACGCGGACCTTGACGAGCAGGTGCTCGCGCTGGACCGACTGGTCGGTGTCGAGCTCGACGATCTTGATCACGTTGACGAGCTTGTTGAGCTGCTTCGTGACCTGCTCGAGCGGCAGGTCCTCGACGTCCACGGCGACCGTGATGCGCGAGAGCCCGGCCAGCTCGGTCGGACCGACCGCCAGCGACTCGATGTTGAAGCCGCGGCGGGCGAACAGCCCGGCGACACGGGTGAGCAGTCCCGGCTTGTCCTCGACGAGCAGGGAGAGAACGTGGTGCGTCATGCGGGTCTACTCCTCGTCGTCCCAGGTCGGGCTGTGGTCTCGGGCGTACTGGACGTAGCTGTTGGAGACGCCCTGCGGGACCATCGGCCAGACCATGGAGTCGCGGCTGACGACGAAGTCGATCACCACGGGCCGGTCGTTGGTGGCGATGGCGAGGCGGATGGCGTCGTCGATCTCCTCCGGCTTCGTGACGCGGATGCCGAGCGCGCCGTAGGCGTCGGCGAGCTTCACGAAGTCGGGCACCCGGACGGTGTCGTGACCCGTGTTGAGGTCGGTGTTGGAGTAGCGGCCCTCGTAGAACAGGGTCTGCCACTGGCGCACCATGCCGAGCGAGGAGTTGTTGATCACCGCGACCTTGATCGGGATGTCGTTGATCGTGCAGGTGGCGAGCTCCTGATTGGTCATCTGGAAGCAGCCGTCGCCGTCGATCGCCCACACGGTGCGCTCGGGCTCGCCGACCTTGGCGCCCATCGCCGCGGGCACGGAGTAGCCCATGGTGCCGGCGCCGCCGGAGTTCAGCCACGAGTTGGGGCGCTCGTACTTGATGAACTGCGCCGCCCACATCTGGTGCTGGCCGACGCCGGAGGCGAAGACGCCCTCGGGGCCGGTGATCTCGCCGATGCGCTTGATGACGTACTGCGGCGAGAGCAGGCCGTCGTTCGGCTCGGTGTAGCCGAGCGGGAACTCCGTCTGCAGGCCCTTGAGGTAGCTCCACCACTCGGAGGTGTCGGCGCGGCCGTCGGCGGAGGCCTTGGCGAACGCGTCGGTGAGGTCCGGGAGGACGTCCTTCAGGTCGCCCACGATCGGCACGTCGGCGGTGCGGATCTTGGAGATCTCGGCCGGGTCGATGTCGACGTGCACGACCTTGGCGTGAGGCGCGAAGAGCGCCGCCTTGCCGGTCACGCGGTCGTCGAAGCGCGAGCCCAGCGCGAGGATCAGGTCCGCCTCCTGCAGCGCGAGCACCGCGGGGACGGTGCCGTGCATGCCGGGCATGCCCAGGTGCTGCTCGTGCGAGTCCGGGAACGCTCCGCGAGCCATCAGCGTGGTCACCACGGGGGCGCCGCAGGCCTCGGCGAACGCCTTCAGCTCGGCGGCCGCGCGGGCGCGGATGGTGCCGCCGCCCACGTAGAGCACCGGCTTCCGCGACTCGACCAGCAGCTGGGCCGCGGCCTGGATCTGCTTGCCGTGGGCCTTCGTGACCGGACGGTAGCCGGGCAGGTCGATCTTCGGCGGCCAGAGGAACGGCGCCTGGTCCTGCTGCGCGTCCTTCGTGATGTCGACCAGCACGGGGCCGGGGCGGCCGGTGGTGGCGATCAGCGCGGCGGAGGCGAGGGCCGAGGGGATGTCCTCCGGGCGCGTCACGAGGATGGAGTGCTTCGTGATCGGCATCGTGATGCCGACGATGTCCGCCTCCTGGAACGCGTCGGTCCCCATGAGCGTCGAGAACACCTGGCCGGTGATCGCGAGCATCGGGACGGAGTCCATGTAGGCGTCCGCGATCGCGGTGACCAGATTGGTCGCTCCGGGGCCCGAGGTCGCGATGCAGACGCCGAGCCTGCCGGTCGCCGAGGCGTAGCCCTCGGCGGCGTGGCCGGCGCCCTGCTCGTGGCGGACCAGGATGTGCCGGATCTTCGAGGAGTCCATCAGCGGGTCGTAGACCGGGAGGATCGCGCCTCCGGGAAGGCCGAAGACGTCCTCGATCCCGAGCATCTCGAGCGAGCGGACGACCGCCTGCGCTCCGGTGAGGGTCTCGGCCGCGGGGGCGGCCCCGGGAGCGTGGGCGGGTCGGGGTGGCTGGGGCGTCGGTGCGGGCTGCACGGCGGACGGATCCGGAGTCATGCGGGTGTCGATTCCTTCAGGAGGTGGTGCGGCGGCGGGCAGAGCCGGAGGCGAGTGCCCGGGAACGCGAGTGCGCGGCCGGCCGGAGCGGGCCGGGTCACCCGGTGACGGCGCCCTCGGCTGCCGAGCGGACGAGCTTGGCGTACTTGGCGAGGACACCGCGGGTGTAGCGCGGAGGGAGAGGGGCCCAGCCTTCTCGGCGGGCGGCGAGCTCGGACTCGTCGACGAGTAGGTCGATCGAGCGAGCGGCGATGTCGACCCGAATCGGGTCTCCGTCGCGAACGAATGCGATGGGACCTGCGTCCACCGATTCGGGAGCTATGTGGCCGATGCACAGGCCGGTTGTGCCGCCTGAGAATCGTCCGTCCGTCAACAGTAGTACATCTTTTCCGAGCCCGGCCCCCTTGATGGCGGCGGTGATGGCGAGCATCTCGCGCATGCCGGGGCCGCCCTTGGGGCCCTCGTAGCGGATGACCACCACGTCGCCCTTCTCGATCCGGCCCTCGGTCAGGGCGTCCATCGCGGCGCGCTCGCGCTCGAACACGCGGGCCGGACCCTCGAAGACGGAGGCGTCGAAGCCGGCGGTCTTGACGACCGCGCCCTCGGGGGCGAGCGAGCCCTTGAGGATGGTGAGCCCGCCGGTCGCGTGGATCGGGTTGTCGAGGGTGCGGATGACCTCGCCGTCCAGCGGCGCGATGTCCATCGCGGCGAGGTTCTCGGCGACCGTCCTCCCGGTGACCGTCAGGCAGTCGCCGTGGAGCAGCCCGGCGTCCAGGAGCGCCTTCATCACGGCCGGGACGCCGCCGTGGCGGTCGACGTCGTTCATGACGTACTTGCCGAAGGGCTTGAGGTCGCCGATGTGCGGGATCGTGTCGCCGATGCGGTTGAAGTCGTCGATCGTGAGGTCGACCTCGGCCTCGTTGGCGATCGCGAGCAGGTGCAGGATGACGTTGGTCGACCCGCCGAAGGCCATCGCCACCGCGATCGCGTTCTCGAACGCCTCCTTGGTGAGGATGTCGCGGGCCGTGGTGCCGTTGCGCAGCAGCTCGACGACGGCCTCGCCGGACTTGCGGGCGAAGTAGTCGCGACGGCGGTCGGCGGCGGCGGGCGAGGCGGAGCCGGGCAGGCTCATGCCGAGCGCCTCGGCCACGCTGGCCATGGTGTTGGCGGTGTACATGCCGCCGCAGGATCCCTCGCCCGGGGCGAAGGCGCACTCGATGCGCTTGGCGTCCTCCTCGGACATGATCCCGGCCTTGACGCCGCCGACGGCCTCGAAGGAGTCGATGATCGTGATGTCCTTCTCGGTGCCGTCCGAGAGCTTGACCCAGCCCGGAGCGATCGAGCCGGCGTAGACGAACACGGCGGCGAGGTCGAGGCGGGCCGCGGCCATCAGCATGCCGGGCAGCGACTTGTCGCAGCCGGCCAGCATGACGGTGCCGTCCAGGCGCTCGGCCATCATCACGGTCTCGACGGAGTCGGCGATGACCTCGCGGGAGACGAGCGAGAAGTGCATGCCCTCGTGGCCCATCGAGATGCCGTCCGAGACGGAGATGGTGCCGAACTGGAGCGGGTAGCCGCCGCCGGAGTGCACGCCCTCCTTCGCGGAGCGCGCGAGGCGCTCGAGCGAGAGGTTGCAGGGGGTGATCTCGTTCCACGAGGACGCGATGCCGATCTGGGGCTTCTCCCAGTCGTCATCGCCCATCCCGACCGCCCGCAGCATCCCGCGCGACGTCGTGGCCTCGATGCCGTCCGTGACGGTGCGCGAGCGGGGCTTCCAATCGATTTCCGGCATGCGATGAGGCTACCGCCTCGCGCGCGGTGCCCCTGCTCGCCGGGCGGACCCGGACCGGCCCGCGCACCCGTCCCGGCCCCGGCCTCCGGCAGCGGCACCGGATGCGGACGTCCCCGCGGATCTCCGACTCGTCGCGAACGGCCGCTCCCCGCGTCGGCGGACGGCCGTCCTCGGCGAGTCGGCGATCCGGGACCCGCCGGCGCTGACCGCCGGAAGGGGGCTGCTACTCCGCGCGCAGGTCGGCCAGCAGCCGGAGTGCGTGCGCGACCTGCTCGGGACCGCGGACCCGGTAGGAGGCCGCGGTGGTGCCCTCGCCGCTCTTGATGCCGACGTCGCCGGAGCCGAGGACCGCGAAGGCGTCCTCGTCCGTCACGTCGTCGCCCGCGTAGAGCACGGCGGTCGCGCCGGTGTAGCGGCGGAGGTGCTGCACGGCCTCGCCCTTGGTGGTCGAGCGGACCGAGAACTCCAGGACGTTCTTGCCCTCGCGGACGGTGACCCCCTGCACCTCGGCGCGCGCCTCGGAGAGGGCGACGACGTGGGCGACGCGGCTGTGGCGCTCGGTCGCGAGGCGGGTGTGCAGGGCGAAGCCGGCGGGCTTGTCCTCGATCCAGACGTTGTCGATCCCGCGGGCGATGCCCTTCAGGACGTCCTCGAGTACTCCCACCTTCTCGAGCTCGTCGTCGTCGAGCCGGACCGCGTCCTCCTCGGGGTCGAGGCGGATCTCGATGCCGTGGGAGCCGACCAGCAGCGCCTCGTCCGGCAGCTGCGAGACCTCCTCCAGGCTCCCGAGCGCCCGGCCGGAGACCAGCGCGACCCGGGTGCCGGGGAGGGCGAGGAGCCGCAGCACGGCCTCGCGCGCCTCGGGGAGCGCCCGCGCGCGGGCGGGGTCGTCGACCTCGGGCGCGAGGGTGCCGTCGAAGTCGAGGGCCACCAGGAGCCGGTCGGTCGCGGCGAGCTCCCGCAGCGCCGCCGCGAGCCGCTCGGGCACTCCCTCGCTCATCGCGCGCCGCCGTCGAGCTCGCGGTCGTCGGCGGCCTCCCGCTCGAGCTCGGCCGCCTGTCCGTGGGCCGCGTCGTCGCGGTGCTCGGCCTCCTGGCCGTGCGGCGCCTCCTGCCCGCGGGCGGCGGGCCGCACGTCGAGCTGCTGGCCGGCCGCGTGCTCCGCGAGAGCGGAGAGGAACGACTCGGACCAGCGCGCCACGTCGTTCTCGAGCACGCGGCGACGGAGCGCGCGCATGCGCCGGGTGCGCTCGACGCGCGGCATCCGCGCCGAGGCCTCCATCGCGTCCTTCAGCCCCGAGATGTCGTGCGGGTTCACCTGCACGGCCTGCTTGAGCTCGTCGGCCGCTCCGGCGAACTCGCTCAGCACGAGCACGCCGTCGTTGTCGAAGCGGGACGCGACGTACTCCTTCGCGACGAGGTTCATCCCGTCGCGCAGCGCCGTGACGAGCATGACGTCGGCGGCGAGGTAGAGCGCCACCATCTCCTCGCGCGGGTAGCCGTGGTGGAGGTAGCTGATCGCCGGGTGCCCGAGCGTGCTGTAGTCGCCGTTGATCCGGCCGACCTGCAGCTCGATGTCGTCGCGCAGCTGCCGGTAGGTGTCCACGCGCTCGCGGCTCGGGCTCGCGACCTGGACCAGCACCGCGTCCTCGGAGGTGAGGCGGCCGTCCGCCAGGAGCTCGCCGAAGGCCTTCAGGCGGTGGCCGATCCCCTTGGTGTAGTCGAGCCGGTCGACGCCGAGCATGATCGTCGCGGGGTTGCCCAGCTCGGCGCGGATCTCGGCGGCGCGGGCCTGGATCTCGGGGGTGCGCGCCATCGCCTCGAACGACGCGGAGTCGATCGAGATCGGGAAGTGCCGGGCGACGACCGGGCGCACGCTCGCCCCGCGCCGCGAGCGGTTGACGCGGCGGGTGCCGCCGACGGCCTCCTCCTCGACCGGGACCTCGACGACCGTGCTGCGGGTGTCGTAGCCCAGCAGGCGCCGGACCGCGCGGAGGAAGCTGCCCGCGTCTCCCTGGCGCTGGAAGCCGATCACGTCGGCGCCGAGCAGGCCCTCGACGATCTGCCGGCGCCACGGGAGCTGCGCGAAGATCCCGTAGGGCGGGAACGGGATGTGGTTGAAGAAGCCGATCGTGACGTCGGGCCGGAGCTCCCGCAGCATCTTGGGCACGAGCTGGAGCTGGTAGTCCTGGACCCAGACCACGCCGTCCTCCTCCGTCACGGCCGCGGCCGCCTCGGCGAAGCGCTGGTTGACCCGCACGTAGGCGTCCCACCAGTCGCGGTGGTAGGTCGGGGGCGCGATCACGTCGTGGTACAGCGGCCAGAGCGTGTCGTTCGAGAAGCCCTCGTAGTAGTCCTCGAGCTCCTGCGCGCTGAGGGCGACGGGGACGATCTGCACGCCGTTGTCGACGAACGGGGCGACCTCCTCATCGGCCACGCCGGGCCAGCCGACCCAGGCGCCCTCGTTCGCGCGCATCACCGGCTCGAGCGCGGTGACCAGCCCGCCGGGCGAGGTCTTCCAGGACGCGGTGCCGTCCTCGGCCACGACGCGGTCCACCGGGAGGCGGTTCGAGACGACCACGAACGCGTTGCGCTCTGTCCCTCCCGAGGTCCCGGCGTCGGTCCTGTCAGCGGCGGAGGAGGCGGAGGCGGAGTGCGGAGGAATGGTGGTCCCTTTTCGTCGGTCGAGCCGTCGTCGTGCCCGTCGAGGCTATCAGCCGGCCCCGCACGGGGGACGGCGGGTCAGCCCTGCACGAGGGCGAGGGCGAGCGTCGCTCCGCCCACCGTCGGGACGACCGCGACGAGTCCGAGGAGCGCGTACTGGCGCCACGAGACGTGCACGCCCAGCGCGGTCAGCCTCTGGTGCCAGAGCAGGGTGGCGAGCGAGGCCCACGGGGTGATCAGCGGTCCGGCGTTCACGCCGATCAGCAGGGCGATCAGTCGGAGCGGATCCGCCGCGACGGGCTCGAGGGCGAGGTAGGCGGGCAGGTTGTCGACCAGGTTGGAGGCGACCGCGCCGGAGCCGGCGAGGCGCAGCAGGTCGAGCGTCCCGCTCCCCTCCCCCGCGACCACGGCGAGCGCCGCGCCCAGCCCGAGCTGGTGCGCCGCCTCCATCGCCACGAAGAGGCCCGCCGCGAAGACGACGAGCTGCCACGGCAGGAGGGCGGGCGTGAGCGCCGCGGGACGGCGCACCGCGAAGAGGACGATCAGCGCGACCGCGGCGACCGTCGCCGGGATCCACACCTCGAGGCCCGAGACGAGCGCCGGCAGGAGCAGCGCCACGACGATCCCCGCGCCGACCAGCAGCACCCGGTCCTCCACCGGCGTCCGCTCCCCCGGGGTGTAGCGCCCGGCCAGCTCGCGCCGGTAGCGGATCGCGAGGATCAGCACGGGCACGACGGCCGCGACGAGCGCGGGCACCGCGGTCAGCGCGGCGAAGGCGAAGGGGCCCTCGACCCCCAGGCGCCGCTGCGCGAGCAGGTTGGTGAGGTTCGAGACGGGGAGGAGGAGGGAGGCGCAGTTCGCCAGCCAGACCGTGGCCATCGCGAACGGCAGGGGCGGGACGCGCACGTGCGCCGCGAGCAGGACCACGACCGGGGTCAGGAGCACGGCGGTCGTGTCGAGCGAGAGGAACACCGTGCTGACGACGGCCATCGCCACCACCAGCAGCCAGAGCACCGCGGTCCGCCCGCGGCCCCACTCGGCGGAGCGCTCGGCGACCACGGTGAAGACGCCGGCCTCGGAGGCCAGCTCGGCGACCACGGTCACCGCGACCACGAAGCCGAGGATCGGCGCCGTCCGCTCGACCAGCTCGCCCAGCGCGTCCATCGGGAGGACCCCCGTGACGACGGCCACCGCCCCGACGACGAGCAGCACCGCCCCGATCACAGCCGTGCGCATGTCGTTCCCGTTCTCCTCGGCGTGCCCCGGCTCGAGGATTCGGGTCCCGGCGGCGGTCCACCGTAGCGGGACAACCCCTCGGTGCTGTCAAGCGTTCCTCTGAGAGCTTTCGCACCCGCTAGCGTCGGGGTGAACACGGGAGGCACACGCATGCGCAAGTTCATCCTCAACTCCAGCGTCATCAGCGCGATCGTCGGCGGCTGGTCGATCCTGCAGACCACGCGCAAGGGCCCGCGCGACTGGCGCCTGGCCCTCCAGTGGGTCAGCTGGGCCATCTCGGTCACCGTCGCGCTGGGCTCCGTGTCCTACGACTCGAAGGAGATCGTCAAGGAGGAGCGCGGCAAGAAGGGCGACCGCTAGGCCCTCCTGACGCGCCGCCTCCCCGCGGGGCGGCGTGTCGGCCGGTCTCCCGACCCGGTGGCGGCGACACTGTCCTCAGTCGCTGCCGGCACGGGAAACGGGGTTCGTCATGAGGTTTCGTCTGAGGCGTCGCAAGGCGGCCCCCGAGGTCGTCGAGGCGGCCCCCGTCCTCACGCAGGACGAGCTCTTCGCCGTCGTCCACGAGCGGCTCGCGGCCTTCGTCGGATCCGAGGGCGCCTGGGTCGTCACGCGCCGCAGCCACGACGACCGCGACCCGATCTTCCACGGGATGCTCGCGCGCTCCCTCGCCCACGAGCTCTCCGCCGCCATCCAGGAGGAGCAGCTCCGCGCCGGCGCCGAGCGGACGTCGTCCCCGGTCACCGAGGCGATCCCCGCGATGCGCGCCTCCACTCCCCCGGTGGAGCCGGCCGCCCTCACCTGGGAGCCGAAGCCGATCGCCGTCTGGGCGGAGCCGGCCCCCGCCGACGTCGCCGTCGACACCCCCGTCGCGACCCGCTCCTGACCCGAGCGGTCGGCCGGCGGGCTCGCCCTCCGGCCGACCCGACGAGCGACGTCGCCCTTCCCCGCTGATCGAGGAGGCGGCGCGGCCGCCGTCTCGAGATCCCCCGCGGCCGCCCCTCCCCCGGCCGCCCGTCAGAGCGTCGGCCAGCTCCCGGGTCCCTCGCTGCCCGCCGGGTACTCGTCGAGCGGCACCCGGTCCGCGTGCCAGGCGTCGATCGCGGGCTGCACGATGCGCCAGCACTCCTCGGCGGCGTCCCCGCGGACCGAGAGCGACGGGTCGTCGTCGAGGATCCCCGAGATGACCTCGCCGTACGCCAGCAGCTCGCCCGCGCCGAAGGTCGCCTCCAGCGAGGCGCGCTCGAGCGTGTACGGGTCGCCGGGGCCGTTGATGTTCAGCTCGAGCGACATCTGGTCGGGCGCGAGGAACAGCCGCAGCACGGACGGCGCCTCGGTGCCCACGAAGCCGCGGGGCAGGTGCGGCACCGGCTTGAAGCGGATGACCACTTCGCGCCGCCGCTCCCCGAGCGCCTTGCCGGAGCGGAGGGTGAACGGCACGCCGGCCCAGCGCCAGGTGTCGATCTCGACGACCAGCTCGGCCAGCGTCTCGGTCCGGCGAGCGGGGTCCACGCCCTTCTCGTCCGCGTAGGCGGGCAGCTCGCGCCCGTCGATCGTCCCCGCCGTGTAGCGGGCGCGGCGCGAGCTCGCGGCGGGGTCGTCGCCGTGCAGGCGGGTGGCGCGCAGGACGATCGACTTCGCGTCCCGGAGGTCGGCCGCGTCGAGCGAGGACGGCGGCTCCATCGCGATCACCGCGAGGACCTGCAGCAGGTGGCTCTGGATCATGTCGGTCAGCGCGCCCGCGCCGTCGTAGTAGCTCGCCCGCCCCTCGAGGGCCAGCTGCTCGTCGTAGACGATCTCGACGCTCTCGATGTGCTCGGCCGACCACAGCGGCTCGAGGATCCGGTTCGCGAAGCGCAGGCCGAGCACGTTCATCACGGTCGCGCGGCCGAGGAAGTGGTCGACGCGGTGGATGCGGTCCTCGGGGACCAGCGCGGCGAGACGCTGGTTGAGGGCGTGCGCGCTCGCCTCGTCGGTCCCGAACGGCTTCTCCAACGCCAGCACGGTGCCCTCCGGCAGGTCGTGGGCGGCGAGCGCCTCGCAGGCCTTCGCCGCGATCGCCGGCGGGAGGGCGAAGTAGACCGCCACCGGACCGGCGCAGCTCGCGAGCAGTGCGGCGAGCGCCTCCGGATCGGTGACGTCGACCTGCTGGTAGCGCGTGCCGGAGGTGAGCGCGTCCACGCCCTCGCCCTGCGCCTCGACGGTGGCGAAGGAGGCGGTCAGCACCTCGTGCCAGTGCTCCTGGGTCCAGTCCTCGCGTCCTGCGCCGACGAGGTGGACCCGCCGGTCGGTCTCGCGGGTCAGCAGCTGGCCGACGGCGGGGAGGAGGAGCCGCGAGGACAGGTCCCCCGTCGCTCCGAGGATGAGCAGGGTCGAGACGGTCTGTGCCATGCGGCTCACCCTACGGCGGCGCTGAAGAGCCCCGCTCCGCCTTGACTGGGAGGCCACAGCCGCACCTGAGAGGATCGCCGCATGGTCTCCCCGATCGAGGGCTACGCCGTCCTCTCCGACTGCCGCACGGCCGCTCTCGTCTCCCGCGACGGGGGGATCGACTGGCTGTGCCTGCCGCGCTTCGACTCCGCCTCCGTCTTCGGCGCCCTCCTCGGCGGCGACGACCAGGGGCGCTGGTCGCTGCGGCCGGTGGACGGGGAGGCGACGAGCGAGCGCCACTACCTCGGCGACACGCTCGCGCTGGTCACCCGGTGGACGACTCCCACCGGCGTCGTCGAGGTGGTCGACGTGATGCCGCTGCGCGACGAGCGCGCCGAGCTGGTGCGCCGGGTGCGCGGAGTGTCGGGGACCGTCCGGATGCGGCAGGAGCTGCGCATCCGCTTCGACTACGCCCGCACCATGCCGTGGGTGCGGCAGGAGGGGACGGACGAGGATCCGCTGCTCGTCGCCGTCGCCGGGCCCGACGCGGTCGTGGTGCGCGGAGTGCGGTTGAAGGCCGTCGACCACGCCCACGCGGCGGAGTTCGACGTCGACGCGGACGCGGTCGTCGACCTCTCGATGGCGTGGTTCCCCTCGCACCAGCGGGCGCCGAAGCGCCTCGACGTCGACCGCGCGCTGGAGCGCACGCTCTCCTGGTGGTCCGAGTGGGCGTCGGCGATCGACTACGACGGGCCGCACCGCGACGCCGTCGTCCGCTCGCTGCTGACCCTCCGCGCCCTGACCGACGACGAGACCGGCGGCATCGTCGCGGCGGCGACCACCTCGCTCCCGGAGCAGTTCGGCGGCGCCCGCAACTGGGACTACCGCTACGTCTGGCTCCGCGACGCCTCGCTCACCCTGCAGGCCCTGCTCGCGCACGGGTTCGAGCAGGAGGCGCAGAAGTGGCGGGCCTGGCTGCTCCGCGCGGTCGCGGGCGCGCCGGAGGACGTGCAGATCATGTACGGCCTCGCCGGCGAGCGCGACCTGCCCGAGCGGGAGATGCCGAGCCTGCCCGGCTACGACGGCGCCTCCCCCGTGCGGATCGGGAACGCCGCCGTCGACCAGTACCAGGCGGACGTGATCGGCGAGGTGATGGTCGCTCTGCACGAGGCCCGCGTGGCCGGAGTGGACGAGACGGAGTTCTCCTGGCCGCTCCAGCGCGCGCTCCTGGGCTTCGTCGAGACCAACTGGCAGCGGCCGGACAACGGCATCTGGGAGATCCGGGGCGAGCCGCGGCACTTCACGCACTCGCGGGTCATGATCTGGGCCGCGCTCGATCGGGGCGTCCGCGCCGTGCGCGAGAACGGCCTGCCCGGTCCGGTCGAGACCTGGGAGCGCCTCCGCGACGAGGTGCGCGCCGAGATCGAGGCCCAGGGCTTCGACGCCGAGCGCGGCCACTTCGTGCAGTCCTACGGCTCGCCCGAGGTCGACGCGTCGCTCCTCGTGCTGCCGATGGTCGGCTTCGTCCCCGCCGACGACCCGCGGATGCTGGGCACCGTCGCCGAGCTGGAGCGCGTGCTCCTGCAGGACGGCCTGCTGCACCGCTACCGGACCGAGTCCTCGGTCGACGGCCTCGCCGGCGGCGAGCACCCGTTCCTCGCCTGCTCCTTCTGGCTCGTCCGGCAGTACGCCGACTCCGGCCGGATCGACGACGCGCGGACCCTGATGGACCGGCTCGTCGGGCTCTGCAACGACGTGGGCCTCCTCTCGGAGGAGTACGACGTCGAGGGCCGCCGGCACGCGGGGAACACTCCCCAGGCCCTCTCCCACCTCGCCCTGGTGCAGGCGGCCGACGCGATCGCGGCAGCCCGATGAGGCGCCGCCGCGTCGTTCTCGCGAGCATCGGCGGAGTCCTCGGAGTCGCGGTCCTCGGCTTCCTCACATGGAGCTCGATCGTCAGCGGCCCCGACGAGGACGCCCTCGCCCGCGTGCGCGCCGATCCGGCGATCGCGGTCGAGCGCACGGACGACGCGCTCGTGATGACGCCGACCTCGACCGGCGAGCTGGCCGGCACGGGCCTGGTCTTCATCCCCGGAGCGAAGGTCGACGCCTCCTCCTACGAGGCGACCCTGGCTCCGCTGGTCGACGCCGGGGCGACCGTCGTGATCACGCGGCCGATCCTGCACCTGGCCTTCTTCGATCTCCGCTCGCTCGAGACCTTCACCAGCCAGGCCGAGGGCGTCGACCGCTGGCTCGTCGGCGGCCACTCCCTCGGCGGCGTGAAGGCCTGCCAGTGGGCCGAGGACCCGGCCGTGGCGGGCCTGGTGCTGCTCGGCAGCTACTGCGCGAACGACCTCTCGGGCTCCGGGCTCCCCGTCCTCAGTGTCAGCGGATCGGAGGACGGGCTCAGCACGCCGGAGAAGGTCGCCGACGCGAGCGTCCGGCTGCCCTCCTCCGCCGACCTCGTCGAGATCGACGGCGCCAACCACGCCCACTTCGGCTGGTACGGGCCGCAGGCGGGCGACGGCGAGGCGACCATCAGCCACGAGGAGGCGGACGCCCGCATCGCCGAGGCCCTCCTGGGCTTCAGCCGCGAGGTCGGCTGAGTCGCCCGCTCCCGCTTGACCTCGAGCGCACTCGAAGTCGTAGGTTGACGCCATGTCCACCGCCACCGCCGCCCCGGCCGAGCCGGAGGTGCTGTCGATCTCGCAGGTCGCCGCCGTCACCGGTCTCACCGTGCACACCCTGCGCTACTACGAGCGCGCCGGGCTCATGCTCGACCCGGTCGAGCGCGCCTCGTCGCAGCACCGCCGCTACCGGCCGGCCGACGTCGGCTGGGTCGACTTCCTCACCAAGCTCCGCGCGACCGGGATGCCGATCGCGCGGATCCGCGAGTACGCCCGGCTCCTCCGGATCGGGCCCGCCACGGAGCCGGAGCGCCTCGCGCTGCTCCGGACGCACCGCGAGGAGGTCGAGGCGCAGCTCGCCCGGACACACGCCAGCCTCGCCGCGATCGACATCAAGATCGCGGCGTACCAGGAGAGGACCACCCACTGATGAAGACGATCACCCTCGGATCCGACGTCGCCGCCCTCGAGGTCTCGCGCCTCGGTCTCGGCGCGATGGGCATGTCGGCGTTCTACACCGGCGCCGGCACCGACGACGCGGAGTCGATCCGCACCGTGCACCGCGCCCTCGAGCTCGGCGTCACGTTCCTCGACACCGCCGAGATCTACGGCCCGTACACCAACGAGGAGCTGCTCGGCCGCGCGCTGGCAGGCCGCCGCGACGAGGTGGTGCTGGCGAGCAAGTTCGGCATGATCCGCCACCGCGGCGACGGGGGCCGCGGACTCGACGGCTCCCCGGAGAACCTGCGGCTCGCCGTCGAGGGCTCGCTCGCGCGCCTCGGCACCGACCGCATCGACCTCTACTACCAGCACCGCATGGACCCGGGCGTCCCGGTCGAGGAGACCGCCGGGGCCTTCGCGGAGCTGATCCAGGAGGGCAAGCTCCGCGGCTACGGCCTCTCGGAGGCGGCGCCAGCGACGATCCGGCGCGCTCACGCCGTGCACCCGGTCACCGCTGTGCAGTCCGAGTACTCGCTCTGGACCCGCGACCCCGAGGCGGAGGTGCTGCCGGTCCTCCGCGAGCTCGGCATCGGCTTCGTCCCGTACTCGCCGCTGGGCCGCGGCTTCCTCACGGGCAGCATCCGCTCGGTCGCCGAGCTGGGCAGCGACGACTTCCGCCGCGACAACCCCCGCTTCGCCGACGGAGCGCTGGAGGCGAACCTCCGCATCGTGGAGGCCGTCGACCGTGTGGCGGCAGAGGCGGACGCGACCGCCGCGCAGGTGGCGCTCGCCTGGCTGCTCGCCCAGGGCGAGGACATCGCTCCGATCCCGGGCACCAAGCGCGTCTCGCGCATCGAGGAGAACGCCGCCGCGGACGCCCTCGTGCTGACCGCGGAGCAGCTCGACGTCCTCGGCTCGCTCGAGGCCCCCGTCGGCGACCGCTACGCCGACATGAGCTCCGTGAACCGCTGACCGCCCTGCGGACGCCGCTCGCCGCGCGCACCCCGGGTGCGGCCGTGCGAGCGGCGTCCTCGCAGGAGTCAGTCCCGCGGCGGCAGCTCCCGCTTCGGGGTGTCCCGCTTCGGGGTGTCCCGCAGGTCGATGAGACCTGTGAACATCGCCCCCCGCTCGTTCGAGCGCTCGTCGCCCGAGAACAGGTTGTCCGGGGCGGAGGACCCGTGCCGGCGCGGGGTCGCGGCGGGAGCGGGCTCCCGCTCCATCTCGACGCGCTGACGCGGGAGGGCGACGGGGTCGTTCTCGTGCAGCCACGAGACGAGCCGCTCGCGCACGTAGCAGCGCAGGTCGAAGAGCGTCGGCGCGTCCTTCGCAGTGACGAGCACCCGGATCCGGACGAAGCCGCCCGTCGCGTCGGTCACCTGCAGCACGCTGGTGCGCCGATCCCAGAGGTCGGTCTCCTCGAGCATGCGGTGCAGCTCCTCGCGCATCTGCTCGGGGCTGACCCGCCAGTCCAGGTCGAGCTCGACGGCGCCGAGCAGCTCGGACCCGGTGCGGGTCCAGTTCTGGAACGGCTGGGTCGTGAAGTAGTTCGTGGGCAGCACCAGGCGGCGGTCGTCCCAGAGGTGGACGACGACGTAGGTCAGCGTGATCTCCTCGATCCGCCCCCACTCGGTCTCGACGATCACCACGTCGTCCAGGCGGATGGCGTCGCTGAAGGCGAGCTGCATCCCGGCGAAGATGTTCGTGAGGCTCGACTGCGCGGCCAGGCCCGCCACGATCGAGAGCACGCCGGCCGAGGCCAGGAGGCTCGCACCGGCCGTGCGGGCCTCGGGGAAGGTCAGCAGCGAGGCGCCGATCGCGATGACCACGACGGCCGCCACGGCGACCCTCCGGATGATCGTCATCTGCGTGCGGAGGCGGCGTGCCCGGCGGTTGTCGGCCGTGTCGGTCCGGTAGCGCTCGGCGCCCAGGTCCTCGAGGAACACGAACAGGGATCCGATCACCCACGCCGCCGCGCCGATCGTGGCGATCTGGAACACCCGCTGCACGAGACCCGGCCAGGGGTCGCCCGACACGGTGGCGGCGAGCGCGGCCCAGACCGCGATGGTCATCAGCAGCACGCGGAACGGGATGCGCAGACGCCGGATCAGCAGGCGCGCCCAGGTCTTGCGCTTGCCGACCGAGCGCAGCACGAGGGCGACGACGGCGGTCGCGACCACGGCGATCACGACCGCGATCACCACGGCGAGCGCGATCGAGCCGATCACGGGGAGGACGTCTTCGGGCACATCGGTCCTTTCTGGAGGGGAAACGGAAGCGAACGGAGATCCTGCCACGCGAACGGGGGTCGGTCCGCATTCTGCGCCGGACACCGTGCGGATGCTCAGGCGCCTGTTGGCGTCGGCGGACGGAGACGTCGACCTCGCCTGGAGCACCGTCGCCCGGGCCTTCACGCGGACGGGCATCACCCTGAGCCTGACCGCCGCCGCAGACGACCAGGGCCAGGCCTCCGACGCGCTCGACGTCGGGATCGGCTCCACGAGCGTCGGCTTCCGCGGAGTCCTGCCGCTGCTCGACCCGTCGACCGCCGCACCCTCCAGCGAGTGAGCACGGGCCGGCGCTCCCCCCGCGGGCGCTCCGAGGAGGTCGGGAACGGACTCGGTCCGGGAACGACGAAGCCCCGCACCTCACGAGGAGGTGCGGGGCTGGTGGTGCACCCCCTCGGACTTGAACCGAGAACCCACTGATTAAGAGTCAGTTGCTCTGCCGATTGAGCTAGAGGTGCGTTCCGGCCGGCTGATCGTGCTTGCCGAACCGAGGGATCACATTACCAGCGTCTCCCCCCGTCTCGTCAAATCGAGTGCGACGGAAAGCCCGCGGCAGCGATCGGAGGCTCCGCGGGACCCACCGGTATCGTGGTCGCGTGACCCCGCAGAGCAGTGACCAGAGCTTCGACGACGACCTCCGACTCGCCCTCCGCCTGGCGGACGCGGCCGATGCGATCTCGCGGGAGCGGTTCGGCGCGCTCGACCTCGTCGTGGACACGAAGCTCGACCGCACCCCGGTCACCGACGCCGACCGCGCCGTCGAGGAGGCGATCCGCGCGCTGCTCGCCGCCGAGCGTCCGGACGACGCGATCCTCGGCGAGGAGTTCGGCACCTCGGGCGAGGCCTCGCGGCAGTGGATCCTCGACCCGATCGACGGCACCGCCCACTTCCTCCGCGGCGTCCCGATCTGGGCGACCCTGATCGCGCTCGCGGTCGACGGCGTCCCCGTCGTCGGAGTCGTCTCCGCTCCCGCTCTCGGCACGCGCTGGTGGGCGGCCGAGGGCTCCGGCGCCTGGGCCGTCGAGCTGGAGGCCGGGGCCGAGCCGCGACCGCTGCGCGTCTCGGGGATCGACACGCTCGCCTCGGCGACCTTCAGCTACAACAGCATCCAGCAGTGGGAGGGCGCGGGCCGTCTCCCGCAGCTGCTCGAGCTCGCCGGCGCCGTCTGGCGCGACCGGGCGTACGGGGACGCGTGGCCCTACATGCTCGTCGCCGAGGGCCTCCTCGACGGTGCGGGCGAGTTCGATGTGAAGCCCTACGACCTGGCGGCCCTGGTGCCGATCGTGCAGGAGGCGGGCGGCCGCTTCACCTCCGCCGACGGGGAGGACGGGCCGTGGCACGGCAGCGCCGTCGCCACCAACGGCCTGCTGCACGACGAGGTGCTCGCGATCGTGGCGCCGCGATGAGGAGCCGGACGGCCGCGCTCGCCTCGGCGGCGCTCCTCCTGCTCCTCTCGGGCTGCTCCTCCGTCGTCGGGCCGGACGGCCCGGAGGCCGTGCGTGACGAGGGCGGCACGGTGGCGACCGCCGGCGTCACCGACGTGTTCTCGCTGCGGCGCGGCGACTGCCTGGCCGACCCGGGCGACGACCGCATCGCCGACGTGGACGTCGTTCCCTGCGCCGAGGAGCACGAACTGGAGGTCTTCCACACGTTCGCGCAGCCCGGAGACCGCTACACCAGCCGCAACACGCTGCTCGCCCAGGCCGAGGCGGGCTGCGAGCCGGAGTTCGGCGCCGTGATGGGGATCGCCTACGGCGACTCCGCCCTCGAGTACCGCTCGCTCGTCCCCTCCGAGGTCGGCTGGCGCCACGGGGACCGCACGATCGTCTGCGCGGTCCTCGATCCGGCCGACGACTCCACCACCGGCAGCCTCTTCGGCTCCGCTCGCTGACCACGGCTCCGATCGACCCCCGTTCGGCTCATTGACACGCGCTCCGGCGGAGCGCAGGGTGAAGGGACGACCGGCAGGCGCGAGGGGGCGCGGAGACCGGCGGCTCAGGAGTCGACATGCAGGACCGGCACGATCAGGAACCCCCCGAGCGCTCGCGCACGGCCGAGCAGCACTGGGGACCGGCGGACAGCCTGTTCCCGAGGCTCCACCGGCAGAGCTCCCTGCTCGCCGCGGCGGAGGCGGTCGCGCAGGTCGACGGGCCCGGCCCGGGCGACGTCTGGTCGCGGCTCCTGCACGACTACGCCCACGCCTCCGACCGCGTCGTCTCGGTGGACGGCGACGCCGAGGCCGCCACGCTCGGCTGGCTGAAGCCGCGCGGGGTGGTCTCGCTGCTGGTCACCGAGCGGTGCGACGACGACGCCGCCGCCGAGCACCTGGTGGCCGCGCTCGCCGCGATGAACGCCGTGACCCTCTCCGTGCACGAGGCGCGAGCAGTACGCCTCCGTCCTCTGCTGGAGGTGCTGCACCGGCTCCTGCCCGACGCGTTCGCCGAGCTGCCGGTGGACCGCAGCGCCCACTACCCGGCCGGCACCGCCGTCGCCGTGCTGGCGCCGGGCGTGCTCTACCGGGACTGGGCCCCGCCGCAGGCTCTCGCCGGCCCGGCGCACGACGACGACGACCGGCTGGCGATGCTCACCCTCTACGGGCGGATCAGACAGCTCGACGTGCGCCCGTCGTGAGGGCGGCGGAGCGGAGCTCCCAGTGTGCGACGACGACCGGTGGTGGAGATGGGGGGAATCGAACCCCCGTCCATCGCTGTGATTCTGCGCCTTCTACGGGTGTAGCCGATGAGAGCGTTCTGCTCGGCCCCGACCGTTACCATCGGCGCATCGGTCGACGGGCCCAGCCCGAGTGCAAGTCCCGCGTCGCCCTCAGGCGTAACGACGCAGCAAGTCCTCTAGATGACGCCAGGATCCGGGGCGAGGACGCACCCACGGGCTGACGGACTATCTACTCTGGCTTAGGCAGCGAGAGCGAAGTCGGTGCGCTTCTGTTCGGCACCTGTGTTTTCCAGGGATCGTTGACGAGATGACCCTGGATCCTCGACCCGCTTCTCGCAGTTTCGCAGGCAATGTCGAAACCGATCATCCCCGCGAGCACCCGACGGCCCGGAGGCCGCTGGAGTGGGTCGTTCGTCGCACACTGTGGAGTTACGGGTCCTAGTCTACCTCAGCTCCGCGGGCGGTCACCCGGCGGCGGCGCAGATCGAGCAGACCCAGCACGAGCGCGAGCGCGATCAGCCCGAGGGTGACGAAGTAGCCGTTGCGGAAGGCGTCGTGGTAGCGGTCCAGCCCCTCCGCCATCCCCTGCTCGCTCGCCAGCGTCGCGAAGAAGACGGCGGAGGCGCAGGCGGTGCCGACCGCGGTGCCCACGCGCTGGCCGAGCTGGCCCACGGAGCCCGCCACGCCGCCCTGCGCCGGCGGGATCTCGGCGAGGGTGAGCGTCTGGTTCGGCGACACGACGAAGCCGCCGCCGGCCCCGGCGACGAGCATCGCGGCACCCATGCCGTAGGCCGCGGTCTCGGCCGGGAGGAGCTCGGCGGCGAGCAGCACGAGCGTGAAGCCGATGACCACGAGCACGATGCCGAGCACCACCAGTGCGCGGCCGTAGCGCTGCACGAGCTTGCCGCCGTACCAGGCTGTCACCGCCGAGGTCAGCGCGAACGGGATGCTCACCATGCCGGCGAACACCGGCTCGAGGCCGAGCCCCTGCTGGAGGAAGAGCGTGGTGAGGAGGAAGGTCGCCGGGATCGCGGCGAAGTAGGAGGTCGCGACCAGGATGCCGTTGCGGTAGGAGCTGGTCCGGAAGATGCGGAAGTCGATGACGGGCGTCCGCCCCGACGCGGCGTAGTGCGCCTCCCAGCGCACGAAGACGGCGGCGGCGGCCGCGGCGAGGACCAGCCAGAACCAGCGGTAGGGCGAGTCCGAGGAGGAGCCCGTGGTCAGCAGGAACGGCAGCATGAACGCGAAGATCGCGACCGCCAGCAGGAGCAGGCCGACCGGGTCGAGGGACCGGTCTCCCTCGGGCCGCGAGCGCTTCTTCGGGATGAGCTTCCAGGCGAAGACCAGCGCGGCGACGCCCAGCGGGATGTTCATCCAGAACAGCAGGCGCCAGCCGTCCTGCTCGCCGCCGATCGCGATCAGGAGGCCGCCGAGGGTCGGGCCGAAGGCGGTCGACAGGCCGATGGTCGCGCCGAAGACCCCGAAGGCCCGGGCCCGCTCGGCGCCGGTGAACATCTGCTGCACCAGCCCGAGGACCTGGGGCATCTGGATGCCCGCGGCGACGCCCTGCAGGAAGCGCGCGACGACGAGCAGCTCGATCGACGGCGCGAGCGCGCAGAGCAGGCTCGTCACCGTGAACGCGGTCAGCCCGATGAGGAACAGCAGGCGGCGCGAGCGGATGTCGCCCAGCCGACCGGCCGGCACGAGCGCCAGTCCGAAGGCGAGCGCGTAGCCCGCGACGATCAGCTGCAGCTGGCTCGCGTCCGCTCCGAGCGAGCGCTCGATCGACGGCAGGCCGACGTTGACCTTCGAGAGGTCGAGGATCGTGATGGCCGCGACTCCGACGCTCACCGCGAAGGCGCGCCACCGCGTCTTCTCGTCGGCGGCGCTCAGGGCGGCGGGGGCGCTGTTCTCGGGGGAGGTCACGCGCCCCAGTCTCCCAAAGCACGGGGCGCGAAGAAGAGGCTTGCGCGGCACCCGTCGGACATTGCCCGCCGGGGCCTACTCGCCGAGGCGGCGGCGGGTCGACATCGCACGGTCCGCCTCGCGGCGGTCCTGGCGCTCTCGGAGGACCTGGCGCTTGTCGTAGTCCTTCTTGCCCTTGGCCACGGCAAGCTCGACCTTGGCCTTACCGTCACTGAAGTACAGCGAGAGCGGGATCAGCGTGTACCCGCCCTCCTTCACCTTGTTGTGGATCTTGAGGATCTGCGCCTTGTGCAGCAGCAGCTTGCGCTTGCGGCGCGGCGGGTGGTTCGTCCAGGTGCCCTGCGCCCACTCGTTGATGTGGACGGCGTCGAGCCACGCCTCTCCCCCGTCGACGAACGCGTAGCCGTCGACCAGCGAGGCCCGGCCGGCCCGGAGGGACTTCACCTCGGTGCCGGTGAGCACGAGGCCCGCCTCGTAGGTGTCCTCGATGAGGTAGTCGTGGCGCGCCTTGCGGTTGGTCGCGACGACCTTCTGTCCCTGTTCTCTGGGCACGGCTGCTCCTCGGGTCGCGAGCGGATGAAGGGGGCGGGCATCGTCGGGGCGATGCACCGGTGGGCCGCCCCAAACGGGACAGCCCACCAGTATACGTCCGGTCCGGGATCAGACCCGCAGGTACCGCGCGATCGCGACGTTCGCCGAGACGGCGGCCAGGACGATGCCGACCACGATCAGGATCGGCACGACGATCAGAGCGTCGTCGAGTCCCACGAAGGAGGTCAGCGGGATCCGGTACGCCAGGAACCCCTGCACGAAGACCTGCACGATGGCGACCACCGCGACTCCCGCGAGGATCGAGCCGACCAGCGCGGCGAAGACCCCCTCGAGGATGAACGGGGTCTGGATGAACCTGTTCGAGGCCCCCACGAGCCGCATGATGCCCAGCTCCCGTCTCCGCGAGAACGCCGAGAGGCGGATCGTGGTGGCGATGAGCAGCACGGCCGCGACGAGCATCAGGACGGCGATGCCGATCGCCGTGTAGCTCGCCGCGTTGAGGATCGAGAAGATCTGGTCGAGGTACTGCCGCTGGTCGGTGACGCTCTCGACTCCCGAGACGCTCGACAGGCTCTCCACGATGACGTCCGACTGGGTCGGGTCCTTCAGGTTGATCCAGAAGGTCTGGTTGAGCAGGTCGGGAGTGACGTACTCGGCGACCGGGTTGCCCGCGAACTGCTCCTGGAAGTTCGCGTAGGCCTGGTCGTGGTCCTCGAAGTAGGAGCGGTCGATGTACGGCGCGAGCGTGGCGCCCTCGAGCTGGCCCTGCACCGCGTCGATCTGCTCGGCGGTGGCGTCGGAGCCGCTGCAGTTCGAGCCGCCGGAGGTGGCGGTGCACATGTACACCGCGACCTGCGCCTTGTCGTACCAGAAGTTCTTCATCTGGCCGATCTGCATCTGGAGCAGGATCGCCGTGCCGACGAAGGTGAGGGAGATGAAGGTCACCAGGATCACCGAGACGACCATGGAGACGTTGCGCCGGAGGCCGCTGGCGACCTCCGACCAGATCAGTGCGAATCTCACTTGACGGGTCCTACGTTCTGCTGGTCGTCGCCGGTCTCGTCGCCCTCGCCCGTGTGGGCGCGGAGGCCGAGGCGCGCGGCGAGCGACTCCTCGGGCAGGGCCCCGTTGTCGGCGGGGAGGAAGATCGGACCGGTCTGGCTCTGCAGCTCGACGACGCGCGGGGCGGCGGCGGGCTCGGCGGCCGGCTCCGGCTCGCGCTCCGGCTCGACGGCGGCGGAGCGGCGGCCCTCGGGGACGCGGGGCTGGGCGGCGGTCTGCGAGAGGCGGGCCGGCTCGGGCGGCGGGGCCGGGGCCTCCTGGCGCAGGTCGATCTCGGGGACCTCGGCGGGCGCGAGCTCGCTGTCGATGATCGCCGGGGGCGCGGGCTGCTCGGCGACCGCGTGGTCGTCGGCCGCCACGACCACGACGCCGTCGTGGACGACGGTGATGCTCTCGGTCTGGCCGTAGCCGCCCTGGCTCTCGTCGCGGACGATGCTGCCTGCCGAGAGCTCGATGACGCGGCGCTTCATCTGGTCGACGATGCCGGCCTCGTGGGTCGCCATGATCACGGTCGTGCCGCCCGCGTTGATCCGCTCGAGCAGCGCCATGATGCCGGCGCTCGTGGTCGGGTCGAGGTTGCCCGTGGGCTCGTCGGCCAGCAGGACGGCCGGCTTGTTGACGACGGCGCGGGCGATCGCCACGCGCTGCTGCTCGCCGCCGGAGAGCTCGTGGGGCAGGCGCGACGCCTTGCCCGCGAGGCCCACCATCTTGAGCGTGTCCGGGACGGCCTCCTGGATGTAGCCCTTCGACTTGCCGATCACCTGGAGGCTGAACGCGACGTTGTCGAAGACCGACTTGTTCGGCAGCAGCCGGAAGTCCTGGAACACGACGCCCATGTTGCGGCGGAAGTACGGGACCTTGCGGCTCGAGATCTTGCCGAGGTTCTGCCCGAGCACGTGGATCGACCCGGAGGAGGGGCGCTCCTCCTTGAGGATCAGGCGGAGGCAGCTCGACTTGCCGGAGCCGGAGGCGCCGACGAGGAAGACGAACTCGCCCCGGAGGATCTCGAGATCGATGGCGTTGAGGGCGGGTCTCGTGCCGCCCCGATACTGCTTGGAGACGTTGTCGAAGCGAATCATGTCGGTACGAGGGTAAGCGACGATCCCGAAGAGTCCGCCGAGGGGGCGCGCGGCGCGTCGGTGGGGACGCGCCCGAGCCGCGCTAGGAGGACTTCCGCCAGCGGATCCCGGCGGCGATGAAGCCGTCCAGATCGCCGTCGAACACGTGCGAGGGGTTGCCGACCTCGTGGTCGGTGCGCAGGTCCTTCACCATCTGGTACGGAGCGAGGACGTAGCTGCGCATCTGGTCGCCCCAGCTCGCGGTGATGGTGCCGGCGAGCTCCTTCTTGGTGGCCGCCTCCTGCTCCTTCTGCAGCAGCAGGAGCCGCGACTGGAGCACGCGCATCGCCGCGGCGCGGTTCTGGATCTGGCTCTTCTCGTTCTGCATCGACACGACGGTGCCGGTGGGCAGGTGGGTGAGGCGCACCGCGGAGTCGGTGGTGTTCACCGACTGGCCGCCGGGGCCGGAGGAGCGGAAGACGTCGACGCGGATGTCGTTGTCGGGGATCTCGATCGCCCCGGCCTCCTCCATCAGCGGGATGACCTCGACCGCGGCGAAGGAGGTCTGGCGCTTGCCCGCGGCGCCGAAGGGGCTCATCCGCACGAGGCGGTGGGTGCCGGCCTCGACCGAGAGCGTGCCGAAGGCGTAGGGGGCGTCGATCTGGAAGGTGGCCGACTTGATGCCCGCCTCCTCCGCGTAGCTGGCGTCCATGACGGTCGCCGCGTACTTGTGCTTCTCGGCCCAGCGGAGGTACATGCGCATGAGCATCTCGGCGAAGTCGGAGGCGTCGACGCCGCCCGCTCCCGCGCGGATGGTGACCACGGCGGGGCGGTCGTCGTACTCGCCGTCGAGCAGGGTCTGCACCTCGAGCTCGCCCATGACCTTCTGGAGGGAGGAGAGCTCGGCGATCGCCTCCTGCTCGGACTCGGCGTCCTCGGCCTCGTTCGCCATCTCGACGAGCACCTCGAGGTCGTCCAGGCGCCGGTCGATCGCGGTGATCCGCGCGAGCTCGGACTGGCGGTGGCTGAGGGCGCTGGTCACCTTCTGCGCGTTGGCCGTGTCGTCCCACAGGTCGGGGGCGCCGGCCTGCTCGCTGAGCTCGGCGATCTTCGAGCGGAGACCGTCCACGTCGATGACGGCGCGGATGTCGGCGAAGGTGGAGCGGAGAGCAGTGATCTGCTCGGTGAAGTCGTTGTCCAGCATGGTGCGTCCAGACTACCGGGGGCCGGGGGCCGCCCTCCGGCCCGGGCGTACCCTGGGGACGGTGACCAGCACCGCTCCGCGCCCCTTCCCCGTCGGGCCGCTGCTGCTGTCGACCTTCCTCCCCACCCTCCTCTTCTCCATCGGCGAGGGGGCGATCATCCCCCTCCTGCCGGCCGCGGCCGGCGACCTCGGCGCGACGCTGGCCCTGGCAGGCCTCGTGGCGGGGATGATCATGATCGGCGAGCTGGCGGGCGACATCCCCAGCGGCTGGATCGTCTCCCGGATCGGCGAGCGCGGCGCGATGCTCGGAGCCTCGGCCGCGTCGATCCTCGGGCTCGTGGTGTGCCTGCTCTCGACGTCATGGGTCGGGCTGACGATCGGCGTCTTCGTGATCGGCCTCGCGACCGCGGTCTTCGCGCTGGCGCGGCACGCGTTCATGACGTCGTTCGTCCCGATCACGCACCGCGCCCGCGCGCTCAGCGCCCTCGCCGGGGCGTTCCGCGCCGGCTGGCTGATCGGCCCGTTCCTGGCGGCCGGGGTGGTGCACCTCACCGGCTCCGTCGAGTCCGTCTTCTGGGTGCACATCGTCTGCTGCGTGGCGGCGGTCGTGGTCCTGCTGCTCGTGCCCGACCCCGCGACGGTGCTGCGGCGGGCGCAGGCCGCGGCCGACCGCGCCGCTCCGGAGGACGTGGTCGCCGCGGAGGCGTCGGCGACCGTCCCGGAGTCGCCGCAGTCGCTGCTCGGGACGCTGCGCGAGCACCGCGGGGTCCTCGCTCGGATGGGGACCGGCGCCGCCGTGATCGGGGCGCTGCGGGCGAGCCGGACGCTGATCCTCCCCCTCTGGGCGGTGAGCATCGGGCTCGCCGAGACCGACACCGCGATCATCATCGGCATCGCCGGCGCGCTCGACTTCGCCCTCTTCTACGCCGGCGGCCAGCTGATGGACCGCTTCGGCCGGGGCGCCACCGCGATCCCCTCGATGATCGGCCTCGGGCTCGGCCACCTCGCCCTCGCCGCCTCGGTGCTCGCCCTCGATCCGGTGCCCTGGTTCGTCGCCGTGGCCTGCGTGCTCGCGGCCGCGAACGGCATCGGCTCCGGGATCCTGATGACCATCGGCGCCGATCTCGCGCCCCCGGCCGATCCGGCCCCGTTCCTCGGCGCGTTCCGCTTCACCGGCGACGCGGGCAACGCCGCCGCCCCGATCGTCGTGTCGGCGCTCACCGCCCTGATCTCCCTCCCCTTCGCCGCCGTCGTGATGGGGGTGCTCGGTCTGGGCGGAGCGGGGGCGCTCGCCCGCTGGATCCCGCGGTACCTCCCCCGGGCGGCTCCCCGCGGCTGAGGCGCGGAGCCCTCCTCCTACACTGGAGCCCGCACGCGGGAGTGGTGGAATGGCAGACACGCAGGATTTAGGTTCCTGTGCCGAGAGGCGTGAGGGTTCGAGTCCCTCCTTCCGCACGGGATCGGCCGGTACGCTGAGCGCGCTCGCGTGACCGCCGACCGGCCACCGGCCCCCGTCGACTGGAGATCCGTTGAACCACGCCGCCCTCGTCCCCTGGCTCGATCCGGAGACGATCCTGACCTCGTTCGGCCCCTGGGGCGTGCTCGTGGTCTGCCTCATCGTGTTCGCCGAGACCGGACTGCTGATCGGCTTCCTCTTCCCGGGCGACACGCTGCTGATCATCACGGGCCTGCTGGCGCACGAGAACGCGTCGAACGGCGGCCTCGGCGTCCCGATCTGGCTCATCTGCCTGGCCGTCGGGTTCTCGGCCTTCGTCGGCGGCGAGGTCGGCTACCTGATCGGGCACAAGGCCGGCCCGCGCATCTTCGAGCGCAAGGAGTCCGGCTTCTTCAGCATCGAGAACGTGAAGCGGACCAACGCGTTCTTCGAGCGCTTCGGCGGCCTCGCCGTGATCCTCGCGCGCTTCGTGCCGATCGTCCGCACCTTCGCGCCGATCGCGGCCGGCGTGGCTCACATGAACTACCGCAAGTACAGCCTCTACAACCTCATCGGCGCCCTGATCTGGGGCAGCGGGGTCACCCTGATCGGGTGGCTGCTCGCCTTCATCCCGCCGGTCGCCGACTTCGTCTCGCACTACATCGACGTGATCCTGATCGGCGCGGTCGTGCTCGCGCTGGTGCCGACGCTGTTCCACTTCTTCCAGCAGCAGCGCAAGGCGAAGCTCGCCGCCGACCCCGAGACCGACTCGACCGAGTCGGCCGCCTACGTGCTCGACGCCGACACCCTGGACGACAAGCACCCGAAGTCCTGACCTCCGCCTCCGGGGGACGCCACTCCGGCACGCGGCACGCCGACAGGCGTGCACCGGAGTGGCATCCCGCCGGGGTCAGAGCCGGGCGGACAGGGCGGCGAGCTCGGCGCGCAGCGCGGTGAAGGCGCGGGCGCGGTGGCTCCGGGCGTTCTTCTGCTCGGGAGCGAGCTCGGCCGCCGTGAGCGCCCCGGCCTCGGGGACGAACACCGGGTCGTAGCCGTGGCCGTTCGCACCGCGGGGAGCCGTCGCGATCGCGCCGTCCCAGCGGCCCTCGACCACCGTCTCCTGTCCGCCCGGGAGCACGGAGTCCGGCACCACGAGGGCGATGGTGCAGCTGAAGTGCGCACCGCGGTGCTCCGCCTTCACGTCGTGCAGCTGCGCCAGGAGGAGCTCGAGGTTGGCCGTCGCGTCGTGCGCGCGTCCCGACCAGCGGGCCGAGAAGATGCCCGGCGCGCCGCCGAGGACGTCGACGCAGATCCCGGAGTCGTCCGCGAGCGCCACGAGGCCGGTGTGCGCCGCCGCCGCGCGCGCTTTGATCAGCGCGTTCTCGGCGAAGCTCACGCCGTCCTCGACGGGCTCGGGTCCGTCGTAGGCGCGGACGCCGACTCCGGGGAGCGCGCCGGCCAGCATGGCGCGGAACTCCTCCACCTTGCCCGCGTTGTGCGTGGCGAGGACGAGGTCCAGGCTCACGCTCCGGGCTCCGCGGCGAGCGCTTCGGCCTGGATGCGGGCGAGGTCGGAGGCACCGGCGACCGCGAGGTCGAGCAGGGCGTCGAGCTCGCGGCGGTCGAACGGGGCCCCCTCGGCGGTGCCCTGCACCTCGACGAACAGGCCGCGTCCGGTGACGACGACGTTCATGTCGGTCTCGGCGCGCACGTCCTCGACGTAGGCCAGGTCGAGCATCGGCACGCCGTCGATGATGCCGACGGACACCGCCGAGAGGCTGTCGATCAGCGGCTGCGCCTTCTGCCCCACGTACTTCTTGCCGCGCGCCCACTCGATCGCGTCGGCCATCGCCACGTAGGCGCCGGTGATCGCCGCGGTGCGGGTGCCGCCGTCGGCCTGGAGGACGTCGCAGTCGATCACGAGGGTGTTCTCGCCGAGCGCCTTCGTGTCGACCACCGCGCGGAGGCTCCGGCCGATCAGCCGCGAGATCTCGTGCGTGCGCCCGCCGACCTTCCCCTTGACCGACTCGCGGTCCATGCGGGAGTTGGTGGAGCGGGGCAGCATCGCGTACTCGGCGGTGACCCAGCCCTTGCCCTTGCCCTGCAGCCAGCGCGGCACGCCGTTCGTGAAGGAGGCGGTGCAGAGCACCCTGGTGTTCCCGAACGAGACGAGCGCGGAGCCCTCCGCCTGGGTGCTCCAGCCGCGCTCGATCGTCACGGTGCGCAGCTCGTCGGGCGCCCGCCCGTCCTTGCGCGCGGCCTTCGATGCGGTGCTGTCGGTCACTCGGGTCTCCCTCGATCGTGCGGGAGCGCGGCCCGATCGAGCTCGCGCAGGTTGATGGTGCCGGTCTCGACGAGGTCGACGCTCGAGACCTCCGGACCGAGGAAGCGGCGGGCGAGGCGGACGAAGTCGCTCGAGCCCGTCTCCTCCCACCGGTAGGTCGGAGGCGCGGCGGAGGTGCGCTGCAGGCCGTGCGCCACGAGGGTCCGGTAGACGTCGAGCGCGGTCTCCTCGGCGCTCGAGACGAGGCGGACGTCCGGCCCCATCACGTACGCGATGGCACCGCGCAGCAGCGGGTAGTGGGTGCAGCCGAGGACGAGCGTGTCGACCCCCGCGGCCTTGAGCGGCGCGAGGTACTCCTCCGCCACCGCGAGCAGCTCGTCGCTCCAGGTGACGCCCGCCTCGACGAACTCGACGAAGCGCGGGCAGGCGGCGGTGAACAGCTGCAGGTCGGGCGCGGCGACGAAGGCGTCGTCGTAGGCGCGGGAGCGGATCGTCCCGACCGTGCCGATCACCCCGACGCGGCGGTTGCGGGTGTCGCGGACAGCGCTGCGGACGGCGGGCTGGATGACCTCGATCACCGGGATGCCGCGGCCGAGCGTGTAGCGCTCGCGGGCGTCGCGCATCATCGCGGCAGAGGCGGTGTTGCAGGCGATGACGAGCAGCTTGGCGCCCTGGTCGACCAGGGTGTCGAGGGTGTCGAGGGCGTAGGCGCGGACGTCGGCGAGCGGCTTGGGCCCGTAGGGCGAGTGCGCGGTGTCGCCGAGGTAGACGATCGACTCGTTCTGCAGCTGGTCGATCACGGAGCGGGCGACGGTGAGCCCGCCGACTCCGGAGTCGAAGATGCCCAGCGGTGCGTCCGTCACGGAGGAACAGCCTACCCGCGCCCTGCGGCCCGGTTCCGGCCGCACGCCGTTCCCGGGCCCGGCGGCGTGCGCAAGCCCCGGCACCCGCGCCTGGGCCGCGCGGGGGCGGCCGTGGAACACTGAGCGGATGGACTCCACGGCCTTCCTCACCGACCGGTACGAGCTCACGATGGTCGAGGGCGCCCTCGGCAGCGGCACCGCCGACCGCCGCTGCATGTTCGAGGTGTTCGCCCGGAGCCTCCCGCCCGGACGCCGCTACGGCGTGCTCGCGGGCACCGGCCGGCTCCTCGAGCTGATCTCGCGCTTCCGCTTCGGCGACGACGAGCTGTCCTGGCTCCGCGAGAACCGCGTCGTCGACTCCCGCACGCTGGACTGGCTCGCCGACTACCGCTTCCGGGGCGACGTCTGGGGCTACCGCGAGGGCGAGGTCTACCTCCCGGGCTCCCCCGTGCTCATCGTCGAGGCGCCCTTCGCCGACGGCGTGCTGCTGGAGACCCTGGTGCTCAGCGTCCTCAACCACGACAGCGCCGTGGCGAGCGCCGCCGCGCGGATGGTCTCGGCCGCCGACGGGCGACCGCTCGCCGAGATGGGCTCGCGCCGCGCCGGAGAGCGGTCCGCCGTCGCCGCGGCTCGCGCCGCGTACATCGCCGGATTCGGCGCCTCCTCGAACCTGGAGGCGGGCCGCAGCTTCGGCGTGCCCACGATGGGCACCTCCGCGCACTCCTTCACCCTCCTCCACGACTCGGAGGAGGAGGCGTTCCGCGCGCAGGTCGCCGCGCTCGGCCCCGGCACGACCCTCCTGGTGGACACCTACGACGTGACAGCCGCCGTCGACCTGGCGGTCCGCGTCGCCGGCACCGGCCTCGGCGCCGTGCGCATCGACTCCGGCGACCTCCCCCAGCAGGTGGCCGCCGTCCGGCAGCAGCTGGACGCGCTCGGCGCGACCGGCACGCGCATCACCGTCACCAACGACCTCGACGAGTACGGGATCGCCGCGCTCGCGGCCTCACCGGTCGACTCCTACGGCGTCGGCACCTCGGTGGCGACGGGCTCGGGCCACCCGACGGCGGGCATGGTCTACAAGCTGGTCGCGCACGAGGACGACGCGGGCGAGTGGGTCGCGGTGGCGAAGAAGTCGGTCTCGAAGGCGTCGATCGGCGGGCGGAAGGCCGCCGGCCGTCTGCTCTCGGACGACGGGGTCGCCGAGGCCGAGGTCGTGCACGTGGGCGCCGGCCCCGAGGGCGCCGTCGGCGAGGGCGAGCGGGCGCTGCTCGTCCCCCTGATCGAGGACGGGACGATCCGTCCCGAGCACCTCGGCATCGAGGGAGTGGCGGCAGCCCGCGCGCACCACGCGAACGCGGTCCTCGAGCTGCCGATCGACGCGCTCCGGCTCGGCCGCGGCGAGCCCGTCATCCCGACCCGCTACGAGTGAGCGGGGCGGGAATCACTTCATCTTCGCGTAGATCTCCTTGCAGGCCGGGCACACCGGGAACTTCTCCGGGTCGCGGCCCGGGAGCCACTTCTTGCCGCAGAGCGCGCGGACCGGCTTGCCGGTGATGGCGCTCTCGAGGATCTTGTCCTTCGGCACGTAGTGGGAGAAGCGCTCGTGGTCGCCCGGCTCGATGGACTCCTGGTTGAGGAGCTCCTCGAGCTCGCGGTCGAGCGTGGCGGTTCCTCCGCCTCCCTCGAGGGGGTCGGTGCTGCTGTTCTGGACGCGCGGAATCATGCCGACGATCCTACGCGCGGAGCCCGGGCCCGCGGCCGTGCGCTCCGGATCGGGCGGCGCTAGTAGCGGCTGGTGAACGCGACCAGCTCGGTCGCGCGGCGCTCGAACAGCCGGCCGCCGAGGAGCACGCCGAGGGCGAAGACGACCACGGCGCTGCCGAAGCCGACGAGCACGGCGTCGCCCGCCGCCTCCGGGTCGACGAACAGGGCCCGGACGCCGAGCACCACGGCCGGAGCCGAGAGGAGCAGCCCCAGGCCGAACGCGAGGGACTGCGGACCGGCGCCACTGGCTCCGGGGGCCTGGGGCTGCGTGAACGCGCTGTCGCCCGGGCGCGGAGCCGGATAGGCGAGCCGTGCCGAGACGGCGCTGGCGACGCCGGCGGGGACGAGCAGGAGGCAGGTGTTCACCGCGAGCACGACGGGCAGCGCATCGGGGAGCCCCGAGGTCGCGCTGCTGATCAGCGAGCCGAGCACGACGACCGGCACGCCGAGCAGGAGGGTCGGGAAGGCGCGGCCGAGCCGGTCCGACCAGCCGCGGACGCCCGCGGCCACGTGGAGCCAGAACGCCGATCCGTCGTAGGCGACGTCGTTGTGCAGGAACCAGCCGAGGAACAGCGCGATCAGCGGGACCGGGAGCAGCGAGAGCAGCGGGAAGGGGACGCCGACGACCGCGAGCAGCAGCAGGGCCGCGACCGGCAGCACCGGCACGGCGACGAGCGACGCCTGGTAGCGCGGATCCCGGAGCCAGTAGGTGATGCTGCGCGCCGCGATCGCGCCGGTCCGGGTCGAGCCGAGGACGTCGAACCAGCCCAGCCGGAGGCCGCGCGGCGGCCGGTGCGTGCGCTCGGGCCGCTCCGTCAGCAGGCGGACGACGAGCCACCAGAGCGCGCCCGCCGCGACGAGCGTCGCCAGGGCCAGCAGGAGCGGGCCGAGCGCGTCGCCGGTCCGGGCGGCCGGGGCGATCATCCACGCCGCACCGAACGGAGTGGCCCCCATCGCCGCACCCCAGCGCTCGAGCACCGGGGTGTCCCCCGTGTCGACCAGCGCGGCGGCACCGAGGGCGGCGGGACCGCCGAGCATCAGCAGCAGGCCGAGGACGGCCAGCAGCTCGCGGGCGGTCCGGGAGGGGACGAGTGCGGCGGAGGCGGCGAGGCCGATCCGCGCGAACAGCGAGGCCGTCGCCACCGCGAGGAGCGGGCCGACCACGGCGAAGGCGCCTGCGCCCGGGACGAGCGGCGCGCTCGCGAGCCCGACCACCAGCAGAGCGAGCGTGGGGACCGAGACGAGGCCGGCCAGGGCGAGCGCCCCGGCGAGGCGGAGCGGCGGAAGGCCGAAGAGGCGGAACGCGCGCGGATCCATCGGGTCGAGCGGGCCGAGCAGGAAGGGCAGCACCAGGAAGCCGACGGAGACGAGTCCGCCGGCGGTCACGAGAGCGCCCGCCGCCGCGTCCGAGGAGCGCAGAGCACCGATCGCCGCGATCAGCAGTGCCGTCACCGCGACGACCACGAGCACGCCCAGGACGGCGCCGGCCGAGCGCGCGGGCCCGGAGCGGAACGCGCCCAGGAGGACGTCGATCCTCAGCCGGAGAAGTCGTGCAGCCACTGCAGCCCCTCGGCGATCTGCTTGCCGCCCGCGAGCTCGAGGAAGCGCTCCTCCAGCGTCGCGGTGCCGGCGACCTCCGCGACCGTCCCGGAGGCGAGCACGCGCCCGCCGACGATCACGGCCACGTCGTCGCAGACGCGCTCGATGAAGTCGAGCCCGTGGCTGGAGAGGACGACGGTGCCGCCGCCCTCGACGAAGCGGCGCAGCACGGTGATCACGGCGGCCGAGGAGACCGGGTCCACCGACTCGAACGGCTCGTCGAGGACCAGCACGCGCGGGGCGTGGATCATCGCCGCCGCGAGGGCGACCTTCTTCGCCATCCCCGCGGAGTAGTCCGAGATCAGGCGCTCCAGCGCGTCGGAGAGGCCGAGCGCCTCGGCCAGCTCGACCGTGCGCTCCTTCGCCGTGGCGAGGTCGATGCCGCGCAGCGCGGCGGAGTAGGCGAGGAACTGGGCGCCGGTGAGCCGGTCGAACAGCCGGAGGCGGTCGGGCAGGACCCCGATCAGCGGCTTCGCGGCCGACGGGTCCTTCCAGACGTCGACGCCGTGCACGAGGACGCGGCCGGTGTCGGGTCGCAGGAGGCCCGTCATCATCGAGAGCGTGGTGGTCTTGCCCGCGCCGTTCGGGCCGATGATCCCGTAGAAGGTCCCCGCGCGGACGGCCAGGTCGATGCGGTCGACCGCCACCGTCCTCCCGAAGGTCCGGGTCAGCTGGTGCAGCTCGAAGACGACGGGCGAGGCGCCGTCCGGATCCGCGGCACCCTCAGCGGGCTCGGCGTTCGTCACGGACGTCATCCGGCTACGGTACCAACTCGCCCGCGGGCCCCCGGCGCCCGCGCCGACACCCGGCGACACGGCGAGAGGTCAACCACCCTGGCCCCGGGGGGCGTGAACTGTACACTAGGTCTCTACCCGAGGAGTCGACCAGATCGAGACGCAGCGGTTAATTCGAGGAGAACACACGATGATGCACACAGGTTCGACGAGCAGCAGCCCCGCCACCGTCGTCATCCTCGCCGCAGGGATGGGCAGCCGGCTCGGCCGCTCCCTCCCCAAGCCGCTCACGCCGCTCAGCGACGGGCGCACGATCATGCAGCAGCAGTTCGACAACATCCACCACGCCTTCGGCACGAAGGTCCCGGTGAGCATCGTCGTCGGCTACAAGCTCGAGCACATCATCGAGGCCTTCCCCTCGGCGACGTTCGTCTACAACGAGCAGTACGACCAGACCAACACCTCCAAGAGCCTCCTCCGCGCGCTGCAGGCGAGCGGGCAGGGCGGCGTGCTCTGGATGAACGGCGACGTCGTCTTCGACCCGCGCATCCTCGACCGCGCGGCCGCGCTGATCGCGAAGGACGTCTCCTTCGTCACCGTCAACACCTCGAAGGTGTCGGACGAGGAGGTCAAGTACACGACGAGCGCCGAGGGCTTCATCCAGGAGCTCTCCAAGACGGTGCGCGGCGGCCTCGGCGAGGCGGTCGGGATCAACTACGTGTCCGCCTCCGACAAGGCCGCGCTGGTGCGCCAGCTCGCCCGGGTCGACGCCCAGGACTACTTCGAGCGTGGCATAGAGTTGGCGATCGAGCAGGACCGCCTGCTCGTCGAGCCGATGGACATCTCCGACCTCTACGCCGTCGAGGTGGACTTCGCCGAGGACCTCGAGCGCGCGAACCTCTTCGTCTGACGCTCCCGGCTCCTCCCCCGGCTCGAGCGGAGCCGACGGGAGGAGTCGCGCAGTGAGCACGGCCGACACCCTCGCGACCGAGACGGCCCTGCGCCACCGGCGCTCCCGGGCCTGGCGCTACCGCCACTCCCTCTGGCTGCTCACCAGGCGCGACCTCACCGTCCGGTACGCCACGAGCGCGCTCGGCTACGTCTGGTCGGTTCTCGACCCGCTCGTCATGTCGGGCATCTACTTCTTCGTCTTCACCGTCGTCTTCCAGCGGACCGTCGGCGAGGACCCGTACATCGTCTTCCTGCTCGCGGGCCTGCTGCCGTGGATGTGGTTCAACCAGGCGACCTCCGACGCGACCCGCGCGTTCCTCCGCGAGGCGAAGCTGGTGCGGTCGACGTCGATCCCGCGGACCATCTGGGTCGGGCGGATCGTGCTCTCGAAGGGCATCGAGTTCGTGGCGAGCCTGCCGGTGCTGGTGCTCTTCGCCGTGATCGCCGGCGCGCACCTGACCTGGGCGGCGCTGCTGTTCCCCGTGGCGATCCTGCTGCAGGCGGTGCTCACGCTCGGCGTGGGTCTGCTGGTGGCCCCCCTCGTGGTGTTCTTCCGCGATCTGGAGCGGGCCGTGAAGCTCGTCCTCCGGTTCCTCTTCTACGCGTCGCCGATCATCTACTCCACGGCCAACCTGCCGGAGCAGATCCGGCCGCTCGCGGCGCTCAACCCGCTCAGCGGGATCTTCGCCCTCTACCGCTCCGCGTTCTTCGAGAGCGAGCTCGACGTCCCGCTCATCCTCGCCTCCGCGGGCCTCTCGGTGCTCGTGCTGGTACTGGGCCTCGTCGTCTTCCGCCGCTCCGAGCGCGCGGTGCTGAAGGAGCTGTGATGACCGACGCCCCCGTGGTCATCGAGTGCCGCGGCCTCGGTATCCGCTTCCGCCGCAACCGGCGGGGCCGCCGCTCCTTCAAGGACCTCTTCGCCGGCCGCTCCCGCCGCTCGCGGCCCGGCGAGTTCTGGGCGATCCGCGGGCTCGACGTGCAGGTGCGGGCGGGCGAGGCCATCGGTGTCGTCGGCCGGAACGGTCAGGGCAAGTCGACGCTGCTCAAGCTCGTCGCCGGCGTGGTGCTGCCGGACGAGGGCGCGGTGGAGGTGCGCGGGGGCGTCGCTCCGCTCATCGAGATCACCGGCGGCTTCGTGGCCGACCTGAGCGTCCGCGAGAACGTCTACCTGACCGCGGGTCTCCACGGGATGTCCAAGCGCGAGGTCGACGCGCGCTTTGACTCGATCATCGAGTTCGCCGAGATCGGCGACTTCCTCGACACCCCCTACAAGCACCTCTCGAGCGGGATGAAGGTGCGGATCGCCTTCTCCGTCGTGTCGCGGCTCGAGGAGCCGATCATCCTGGTGGACGAGGTGCTCGCGGTCGGCGACAGGGCGTTCCGCGAGAAGTGCTACGCGCGGATCGAGGAGCTGCTCGCCTCCGGCCGCACCCTCTTCTTCGTCTCGCACAACGAGCGCGACCTCCGCCGCTTCTGCACGCGCGGCCTCTACCTGGACAAGGGCCGCCTGGTGCTGGACGCGCCGATCGAGGAGGTGCTCGCGCGTTACGCTGAGGACTACGCGCCGACACCGCGGAGCAGCACGGCGCCGGCCGAGGGCCCGCCCGTCCAGGGCACCGTCTCCGACGACTGACCCCTCCCGCACGCGGCGCCCGAGGACGCAGGAGTGCACGACATGGCCCAGAAGGACCGCAAGCGCGAGCGCGCCGTGGAGAGGGCCGGCGAGGTGGAGCAGGCCGACGGCTCCGAGAACGCGCAGCTGGCGAAGCTGCTCGACCGGCTCCTCGCGGTGCAACGCCCGGCCGTGCTGGCGAACATCCGCCTGCTGCGGCGCCGGCGTCCCGGGGCGACTCCGGAGCAGATCATTACGTCGCTCGAGCGGCAGTACCTCTCGAGCGTGGCCGCGGGAGGCGCGGCGATCGGGGCGACCGCCGTCGTCCCCGGCATCGGCACGGCCGCCTCGGTGGCCCTCTCCGGCGCGGGAGCGGCGGGGTTCCTGGAGGCGAGCGCGCTCTTCGCGCAGTCGGTGACGGAGGTGCACGGGATCCCGCTCGAGGACCCGGACCGCGCTCGGGCCCTCGTGCTCACGCTGATGATGGGCTCCTCCGGCAGCGAGATGGTGCGCCAGGTGGCCGGGCAGGCCGTCGGCGGGGGCAGCGGCCTCAACCAGTACTGGGGCTCCGTGGTCACGAAGGGCCTGCCGTCCTTCCTCGTGGGCGAGCTGGCGGACCGCGCCAAGAAGTCCTTCGCCAAGCACTTCCTCGCCCAGCAGGGCGCGGGCCTGGTCGGCCGGGCGATGCCGTTCGGGATCGGAGCGGCACTGGGCGGCGTCGGCAACGCGATGCTGGGCCGCAAGGTGATCCACAGCGCGCGCGATGCGTTCGGGCCGGCACCGCAGGCGTTCGGCAACACCCTCGTGCTCGAGCCGACCCGCGCCGAGCGGAAGGCGCTGGCCGCCGCGCCGGCCGAGCCGCTGGCGCTGTTCGTCCGCGACTACGGCGGAACGGGCGAGCGGACGGCGCTCCTCCTCCACGGCCTCGGCTCCGACTCCCGGATCTGGTACGCCCTGGTCCCGACGCTTCACGAGCACGGCTACCGGGTGGTGGCCCCCGATCTCGCCGGTCACGGCGGCTCGCCGGCGTCGCCCGTGTACTCGCCGGAGCGCTGGGCGTCGGACGTCCGCGCCTCGGTGCTGCAGACCCCCGATCTCGTCATCGGCCACGGCCTCGGCGCCGTCGTCGCCACCCGGCTCGCCCCGGAGTACGGCGCCGACCGGCTCGTCCTGCTCGACCCCGCGTTCTCGGACGCCCGCGGACTGACGAGCGCGCTCCACCGCGGCGGCTCGGTCGCGCACGTCGAGAAGGGCGACGCCGGCTCCCTCCGCCACCGCCACCCGATCTGGACGGACGAGCAGATCGAGCTCGACGTGTCGGCCCACGCGCTCTGGGAGCAGGACTCCGCCGGCGGGCTGACGGCACGGGGTGCGGCCGAGGCCCCCGAGACGTTCCCCGTGCCGACGCTCGCCGTGATGCCGGAGGACCCGCTGGGCCACGGCTCGCTGGGCGGCGTCCTCGCCGCCCGCGGCGTCGAGGTGCGGACCGTGCCGGGGGGTGGGGCCTCGATCCTCCGTGAGGACCGCGCGGCGCTGATCGCGGCGCTGGAGGACCGGATCTAGCTCAGACCATCCTGCTCGGCGCGGGCCGCGCGCTGTGGTCCGGAGCCGTCGGAGGCGTTCGGTCAGCGTTCCCGAGGCCGGCGCCCGGGCCCGACGAGCGGCATCCCGAGCACGGTGCGGACGAGTCCGCCGCCGTCGCGGTCCTCGGCGATCACGCGGAGGCCGGTCTTCTCGGCGACGCGCCTCGAGGCGGCGTTGTCCGGGTGCACGAGCGCCACGAGTCGTCCCGCGAGGCGGTGGGCGAGCGCGAGGTCGCGGCAGGCCGCAGCCGCCTCGGTGGCGTAGCCGCGGCCGTGCAGACCGGCCCGCACGTGGTAGCCGACCTCGAGCTCGATCCCGCCGTCGCCGCGCTGCCAGGTCAACCCGCAGTCGCCGACGAACTCGCCGTCGAGGGTCTCGACGATCCACAGCCCGAAGCCGTGCTCGCGGTAGTTGCGCCGGTTCCACTCGATCCAGGCGGCTGCCTGCTCGCGGTCATTCCGCGCGGGGTAGTACCGCATCACGACCGGGTCGCCGAGCAGGTCCGCCATGTCGGGGAGGTCCTCGGCGGTCATCTCACGGAAGCGCAGCCGGGCGGTGGCGGCGGGGATCATCGGGCCGGGCTGCTCGGCCTGCGACTGCGGAGACGGTGACCGGGACCGTCGTCGAGCGCTCGATCCATCCGGCCGCCGCCCCCGGCCCTACTTCTCCGCCTTGGCGGCGGCCTTCGCGGCCTGCTTGGTGGCGCGGACCTTCGTCAGCGACTCCGGAGAGACGATGTCGGCGACCGAGCGGAAGGCGCCCTCCTCTCCGTAGGCGCCCGCGGCCGAGCGCCAGCCCTCCCCCGAGAATCCGCGCTGCTTGCCGAGCAGGGCGAGGAAGATCCGCGCCTTCTGCTCGCCGAAGCCGGGCAGCGCCTTCAGACGCGCGAGGACCGTGCGGCCGTCGGGCTCGTCGCGCGTCCAGACCGCCGCGGCGTCGCCGTCCCAGTCGTCGACCAGAGCGCGGCAGAGGACCTGCACGCGCCCCGCCATGCTCGCCGGGTAGCGATGGATCGCGGGCGGAGTCCGGCAGAGCTCCGAGAACGCGTCCTCGTCGAAGCCCGCGATCGACGCGGCGTCGAACGAGGCGCCCTCCGCCTCGAGGCGCTCCTCGATCTTGCGGGGCCCGGAGAAGGCCGTCTCCATCGCGACCTGCTGGTCGAGGAGCATCCCGATCAGCAGCGCCAGCGGGTCGCGGCTGAGCAGCGCGTCGGCGTCGGGATCGTCGGTGATGTGCAGGGCGGAGTCGCGGGTCATCCTCCAGGGATACCACGGACGGCCCCGGCGGCGAGCGCGCGGACGGTCCGGTCGACGAGGTCCAGCGCCGCAGCGAGCTCGAGGTCGCCGACATGGCCGTAGCCGAGGACCAGCGCCTCGGTCGCAGCCCGTCCCGACAGGGCGTACTCGTGCAGAGTGGCGACGAGCAGTCCCTCCCGGAGCAGTGCGGCTGCGACGGCTTGCGCGTCCAGAGGCGCGGGCAGGGAGAGGACGACGTGCAGACCCCCGTCTAGTCCGCTTGCGCGCCCCCACGGCACCGACTCCCCGAATGCGTGGACCAGCTCACGGCGGTGGGCGTAGCGCCGTCTCGAGCGCGTGAGATGCCTCCGGAACGCCCCGCTCGCCATGAACTGCGCGAGCGCCGCCTGCGTCGGACCCGAGGCGGAGGCGTCCTTCTCGTCGTCGAGGCCGGCCAGCGCCCCGCGGAGCCAGGACGCCGGCGGAACGGCCAGGTAGGCGATGCGGAGCCACGGCGAGACGGTCTTCGAGAACGACCCGACATGGGCGACTCCGCCGCCGGAGTTGAGCGAGGCGAGCGCGGGCAGCGGGGCGCCGACGTAGCGGAACTCACTGTCGTAGTCGTCCTCCACCACGAGCAGGGGGCCGGCCGACGCGCGGCGCACCAGCTCCAGGCGCTCGGCGAGGGCGAGCCTGCCTCCGGTCGGGTACTGGTGCGACGGAGTCACGACGACCACGTCCGCGCCGGAGCTCGCGAGAGCGTCGAGGTCGATGCCGTCGCCGCGCACCGGGACGCCGACGACCTCGTGCCCGTCGGCGCGCAGGCGGCGCCGGACGGCCGGGTAGCCGGGGTCCTCGACGGCGACGCGCACCTCGCGTCCGAGCGAGGCCGAGGCGGCGCGGGCCAGGAGCGCGACGGCGCCCGCGGTGCCGCTGGTCACCACCACGTCCGACGCCTGCACGTCGACGCCGCGGGACCGGCGCAGCTGCTCGGCGATCTGCTCCCGCAGGGCCGGGTCCCCGGAACCCCGAGGAGGCGCCGAGGGCGGCGAGGCGAGCGCCAGGCGCCAGGCGGCCCGCCACTCCGGGGTGTCGAGGGCGCGGGTGTCCGGCCGGCCCGGCCTCAGGTCCGCCGCGGCGGGCTGGACGACGGTCTCCCTGGACTCCGGCCGCGGCTCCTGCGGCGCCGGCGCCAGCAGTCCGTCGGAGGCGACAGTCACCGCTGCGCGCGGGTGGGCGACGAGGTAGCCCTCCCCCACCAGCTGATCCACCGCGGCGACGACGGAGCCCCGCGAGACGCCGAGGCGCTCGGCGAGCACGCGGCTCGACGGGATCGGATCGCCCGCCCGGTAGCGCCCGTCCAGCACCGCCTGGCGCAGCGCCTCGGCGAGCCCGGCGCGGACCGAGCCGCGCGGCGACGGCCCGAGGAGGAGCGGGATCTCCAGATCGCCCGACGCCATCGACCGCTCCGCTCTGGACCACTCCGATCGCGGCCCAGTGGCATCCTGGCAGATCCAGTCGGCGCGGGACGATTCCGACATGGACAGCCTCCCCGTCACCGACCGCACCCGCGTCTCCCGTCTCCGCGACCGCCAGCGCACCGATCCCGCCGAGCTGCACGCCCTGCTCGACGAGGCGCTCGTCGCCCACGTCGCCGTCGTGCGGGACGGCGCCGCGATCGTGCTGCCGATCCTCTTCGCCCGCGACGGCGACTCCCTCCTGCTGCACGGGTCGAGCGGCGGAGGACTGCTGCGGGAGGCGGCGCGGCACTCGCTCCTCACCGCTTCCGTCACGCTGGTCGACGGACTGGTCGTCGCCCGCTCCACCTTCGACAGCTCGATGAACTACCGCTCGGCGATGGTGATCGGCCGGGCCGAGGTGCTGGAGGGCGAGGAGAAGGCGCGGGCCCTCGATCTGCTGGTGGCACGCCTCCTCCCGGGGCGCGACGAGGAGGTGCGAGCGAGCACCGCCCGCGAGATCGCGGCGACGCTGGTGCTGCGCCTCCCCCTGGCCGAGGCGAGCCTGAAGGTGCGCGCGCACGGAGCCGGCGACGAGCCGGAGGCCGGGGTCTGGGCGGGCGTCGTGCCGCTGGTCACCCGCACGCTCGCGCCGGTGCCGGCGGAGGAGGGCGTCGCGGTCCCGCAGTCGGTCCGCCGCTTCAGCGCCGCGGTCGACGGCGCGGTGCCGCCCTGGCGCTGAGCGGACCGGCCGTCGCGGTGCGGTCCGCTACTTGGCGTCCTGACGGGGGAAGACGACCTTCTGCACGACGATGATCACCGAGGCCGCGACCGGGATCGCGACCAGGGCGCCGAGCACGCCCGCGATGGTGCCGCCCGCCACCGCCGCGATCACGACGACCGCACCGGGGACCGAGACGGCCTTGTTCATGATGCGGGGGCTGAGGAGGTACGCCTCGACCTGCATGTAGACGAGGTAGTAGATCGCGGCGACCAGCGCGGTCAGCGGCGAGGCCAGGAGGCAGGCGAGCGAGATGATCACGGCGCCCGAGAGCGTGCCGACCAGCGGGATCAGGGAGCCGAGGAACGCGACGCAGGCCAGCAGAGCCGGCACCGGGGCGCCGATCGAGAGCAGCAGGATGAACGTGAGCACGCCGTTCACGCCGGCGAGCGAGACCTGGCCGACCACGTAGCGGCCCACGGCACCGGTGATCTCGTCGCCGACCTCGTGCGCCTTCGCGCGGTGCGAGGCGGGGGCGAAGCGGTAGGCGACGGCCTTCATCGAGCGCAGCGACGCGAGGAAGTACAGCGTCAGGATCAGCACGATGACGGCGCCGGTCACGCCGCTGGCGATCCCGGTCCCGACCGCGATCAGTCCGCCGCCGAGCGAGAGCAGGTTGTTGGGGTTGCCGATGAAGCTCTGGACGCTCTCGATCAGCTCGTCGATGTCGATCACGCCGCGCAGCTGCTGCTCGAGGTCGAGCACCCACTGCTGCGAGGCGATGTCGGTGACGATCTGCGGGGCGCTCGTGACGAACATCGTCAGCTGCTCGACCAGGATCGGGATGATGTAGACCAGCAGGCCGGCGAAGATCAGCACCACCGCGGCGAAGACCGCCGTGATCGCGAGCGGCCTCGGCAGGCGCTTGCTCTCGAGCCAGGAGACCAGCGGATCGAGGCCGAGCGCGAAGAACAGCGCCACGAAGATGTAGGTCAGCACCGTGCCCAGCTGCACGACGAGGCCGCCCAGGACGAGCGCCACCAGCACGCCGAGCGCGCCGAACAGGCCGATGCGGAAGGAGCGGATCGTGAAGACCGGCTTCTCCGGGTCGGCGGAGACCACGATGTCCGGCTCGACCGCGGGCTGGGCGGGTGCCGACCGGCGCCGGCGGGAGCGGGCGAAGGCGCGCGGGGTCATCATGGGACGAGCGTAGCGGGGCGCCGGGAGGCCGCCCGGCGACCGGCCCACCCTTGACGCGGCCGTTCGAGCGGTGCTCCCGCCCGCTCAGCCCTCCGGATCGTGGTCGTCGACCGCGCCGTCGCCCCGGTGCAGAGCGGCGTGCCGCTCCCACTCGGTGAGCAGGTGCTCGATCGCCTCGTGGAAGCGCCGCGTGGCCGCTCCGGGCGACGTGTCGCCGAAGTAGCGGTGCACCCAGCGCTCCAGCCGCTCGACCGACTCCGGATCGTGCTCGGCGCTGTCGATCCGCGCGATGATCGCGGAGGCGTCCTCGGCGTGCAGCCACTCCGCGTCGCCGAGGTAGCCGCTCTCGTCGACCTCGGCCTCGGCGCTGACGGGCCGGGTGACCAGCAGCGGGCGCCCCGTGGCCAGCCGGTCGTAGACCATCGCCGACACGTCGAGGATCGCGAGGTCGGCGGCGGCGAGCTGCCAGCCGAGCTCGGCACCGGTGTCGTGCACGTGACCGGCGCGCGGATCGGCGGCGTTGGCGGCGGCGATCATCGCGACGATCGCCCGGTCGGCCGCGGCGTAGTCGGAGTCGACCGCGCCGCTGCGGGGATGCGGGCGGTAGACGAGCCGGAACCGCGGGTCGGCCAGGAGCCCGCGCACGAGGGCCGTGCCGTGGCTCCGGATCGAGCCGTAGCCCGCGGCGGGGCGGTCGCCCTCCCAGGTCGGCGCGTAGAGCACCACGCGGCGCTCGTCGGGCGTGAACGGCACGGCGCCGGCGAAGTGGTCCGCCTGAGGACGGCCGATGGCGAGGGTGCGCCTGTCGAAGTCGTAGTCCCAGAGCACACGGCGCAGCCGGGCGAGGGCGGCGTCCCCGGCGATCATGCTGTAGTCGTACGCCTTGAACTGGTTCGTCGTCATGTACATCTTGTCGCTCTCGCCGTGGTTGACGAAGACGTGCCAGCGGCGCCCGTAGCGCATCATCTGGAAGTTGCGGGCGTTCTGGTTGACGTAGAGCACGATCCGCAGCGGCTGGCTCGCGATGGTGCCCTCGAGGTCGGCGACGGAGCGGACGTAGGCGACGGGGACCGGGCTCTCGCGCAGCAGCACCTCCGCGGCGCCGGCGTTGCGGCTGAGCAGCACGACCGGGTGCGTCTCCGCCAGCTCGGCCAGCGGCCGGTACCACTGCCGCAGCTGGTACAGGTTGATGTCGCCGTCGGCGAAGTAGACGCCGATCTCGAACCGGCCCTCGGGCAGCGGCCCGCGCTCCGCGAGCAGCCGGGCCACCGCGTGGCGGGCCCGGCGGGCCGCGAGCAGCTCGCCGCCCACCTTGCGCGCGAGTCGCCCGTCGGTGCGGAGGCGGGCGAGCAGGGCACGGGGAGCGGGAGTCATCCGCCCCAGGGTACCGGCGACGGCCCCCGCGCCGGGGGCCTCGCGCGGTCCGATCAGGCCGGGGTCACCCTCAGCCAGACGAACTGCAGCGGCGCGAGACGGAAGCCCTCGCGCAGGTCGACCGCGATCTCGGTGACCAGGTCGACCGCCTCCGCGGCGAACCCGCCGAACCGCTCGGCCGCGACCTCCTGGACCTCGTCCGACACGTTCGCGAGCACGAGCACCGACTCCCCGTCGCCGGGGCGCTGGTAGCCGAGCACGTGGTCGTTGACCGGGTCGAAGACGCTCAGCTCGGTGCCCGCGAACATCGGCACGGCCTTGCGCACGGCGATGAGGTGCAGCAGCCCGCCGAAGACCTCGCTCGCGGCCGTTCCCGGGACCTCGCGCTCGTCGTAGCGCTCCACGGGGCGGCGGGGCCGGTTCACCCAGCGCGAGTCGCCGGCCGTCGTCGGGTCGTCGAGGTAGCCGTGGTCGTTGAGCTGGCCGACCTCGTCGCCGAGGTAGAGCAGCGGCAGCCCGCCGGTGCTCAGGGCGATCGAGTGCGCGAGCAGCACGCGGTCGATCCCGTAGGCGTCGCCCGCCTCCACTCCGGCGAGGGACGCGGTGGTGCCCGAGACGCGGCGGTCGCCGGTGCGCGGATTCTCCTGGAACGGCACTCCGCGGGCGAACGTGCCGTCGAACCGGTCCGTGTAGAAGTCGTTGAGGAAGCGGCGGTGGCCGGCCGCGTCGATCCCGAGCTCGGCGGCGTCCTCGTCGGCGAAGGTCCAGCCGATGTCGTCGTGCCCGCGCACGTAGTTGACCCAGGCCGTGCCCTCGGGGAGGGCGTGCCGGCGCTCGAGGGCCTGCGAGAGGAGACGGACGTCGCGGGTGGCGAGCGCCTCCCAGGTGAGCGCCATCTGCAGCGGGTTGTACGAGAGCTGGCACTCCTCGACGTCGATGTACTCGATCACCTCGTCGGGGTGCACGATCGCCTCGGACTTGAACAGCAGCGCCGGAGCGGCCAGGCGGCAGACCTCGTTGAACGCGCGCAGCAGCAGGTGCGCCTGCGGCTGCGACTCGCAGGTGGTGCCGAGCTCCTTCCAGATGAACGCGACCGCGTCCATCCTCAGGGCGTCGACGCCCTGATTGGCGAGGAAGAGCATCTCTCCCGCCATCGCCCGGAACACCTCGGGGTTGGAGTAGTTGAGGTCCCACTGGTAGCGGTGGAACGTGGCCCAGACCCAGCGCCCGTCCTCCAGCTGAACGAAGGAGCCGGGATGGTCGTCCGGGAAGATCTCGCGCGTCGTGCGCTCGAAGGCGTCGGGCTGCTCCCGGTCCGGGTAGATCCAGTAGTAGTCCTCGAAGCGCTGCTCGCCGGCGAGCGCGCGCTGCGCCCACTCGTGCTCGTTCGAGGTGTGGTTGAAGACGAAGTCGACCACGAGTGCGATGCCCTGCTCACGCAGCTCGGAGGCCAGCCCGCGGAGCTGCTCCATGTCGCCGAGGTCCGGCCGCACGCGCCGGTAGCTCGAGACGGCGTAGCCCCCGTCCGACTCGCCCTCGGGCGCATCGAAGAGCGGCATCAGGTGCAGGTAGTTCAGGCCGATCTCGCGGAGGTACGGGATCTCGGCGCGCAGCCCCTCGAGGTCGCCCGCGTAGCGGTCGACGTAGCAGACCCCGCCCAGAGTCTTGTTCGAGAGGAACCAGGTCGGGTGCTGCTCGCGGGCGCGGTCGAGCGCGCGGAGCTCCTCGGGCCGCTCCTCCCAGGAGGCGGCGGCGAGCTCGACGATCGCGACCAGCTGGTCCTCGAGGTCGTCGCGGCCGGCGTACACCGTGGCGAGCAGATCGACCAGGCGCGGGAGGTGCTCGTCGAGGCGGCCGGAGAACTCGTCGTCGACAGCGCCGAGGCGCTCGCGGACCGCCGTCAGGAGGTCCGGTCCGGCAGGGGTCGCCTCCGCCTCGGCGCGCTCGGGCGGGGAGAGCTGGGTCGAATCGAACACCGTCGTCCTTTCGGGGGCCCCGGCGGGGGCGGATTCCCCGATGCTAGACGATCGGCGGACGCCCGGCGAACGCCATCCGGAGCACCGTGCGGGCCGAGAGGACGCGCCGGCCGCCCGGATCCGAGCGCCATCCCTCCCGCCAGCCGGCGAACCAGGCGCGCAGGGCGGCCGGGTCGCGCCGCCAGCGGAGGCACTGGATCGCGGTCCAGGACCCCACGTAGACGAGCGCCAGAGGTGCGGCGAGGTTGCGGCGGGCGAGCCAGACGCGGTTGCGCGCGTTCAGCCGGTAGTAGTCGGCGTGCCGGGTCGGCTGGATGACCGGGTGCTGGGCGACGAGCTCTCCCGCGTACCAGGCGGTGCGACCCGTGTCCCAGACCCGCCAGGCCAGCTCGATGCCCTCGTGGGCGTAGAAGAACGGAGCCGCCCAGCCGCCCGTCCGGGCGAACACGTCGCGCCGCAGCACGACCGCTCCCTCCCAGACCGAGAAGACGGGGCCGGAGCGGCGGGGGTCGCCCTTGAGGATCCGCGGGATCCAGCGCCGCGGGCTCGGCGTGCCGTCCGTGCTGTCGACGCGGGGCTGCACCAGGCCGATGCGGCGGTTCGAGGCGAGCAGCGCGATCGCGTCGACGAGGAAGCGGGGGGACGGGATCCGGGCGTCGTCGTCGAGGAAGAAGAGGTACTCCCCCGCGACGGCGTCGACTCCGGCGTTCCGGCCCGCCGGGATGCCGAGGTTCTCGGGCAGCGCCAGGGCGCGCACTCCCTCGGGCAGGCCGTCCGGCTCCCAGCCGTTGCCGACGCAGACGACGTCCAGCTCGACGCCCTCCTGCGCGAAGACGCCGGCCAGCCCCGCGGCGAGGTCGTCGGGCCGGGTCCCCTGCGTCAGGACGACGACGCCGACCCGCGGCTCAGGAGCGGACACGCTTGGACGCCATGATCGCGACGAAGTGGCCGACCAGGGCGAGGAGGGCGAGCGGCAGCAGCGCCCCGACGAGGACCCGGTCGGCCGTGCCCGCTCCGACGACGAGGCCCACGAGGGCGGTCGCGAAGGCCAGCATCGTCAGCTCGACGGAGTGGTAGAGGCGGTGGAAGGGCAGGAAGCGGGCCGCGCGGCGAAGCCCCGCCAGCCCGGACGAGGACGGCACCGCCTCGCCCTTCGTGTCGGCCAGCTTCGTGAGACCGGCGTTCGCGCGCGCCACGTGCACCATGTCGTTGAGCGCCTTGTTGAGGACGATCACCAGGGCCAGGGCGAAGCCGATCGTGGTCCAGAGGAAGTCCGCCGGCGCCTCGAACGGGACGCCCGCCGCTCGCAGCCCGAGCGCGATCGGGATCAGCGCCTCGGTCGTGTAGTGCCCGACCTTGTCGAGGAACACGCCCGCCGGCGAGGACGTGCGGCGCCAGCGCGCGACCTCGCCGTCGCAGCAGTCCACCAGCATCTGCAGCTGGCCGAGGAGCAGCGCCAGCGCCGCTCCGGCGATCCCCGGGATCAGGAGGGCTGCCGCCGCGCTCCAGCCGACCAGGATCATCAGCCCGGTGACGCCGTTCGCCGAGATCGAGGTCTTCAGCAGCAGCCAGGTCAGGTAGGGCGAGAAGCGGCGCAGGTAGAGCGACGCCGTCCAGTGCTCGGCGTTGCGGCGCCCGCGCACCTCCGGGGGCTGCGCGACGGCGCGCAGCTCGGCGATGGAGCGGGGTCTCGTCGTCGTGGTCATGCGCCCCTCGGCGAGTCGGACCGCGGCTGGTGGCGGTGGGCGGAGATGTTGCTGGTCAGCCCGGCGAAGCCGAGCACGAAGCCGGTCCCCCAGGCCACGTGGACCGCCGGGATGACCACGGCGAACCACAGCATCGCACGCGCGCCGTCCGGCCGCGCGACCACGAGAGTGGCCGCCGCCACCAGGAGGAGGTAGGCGGCGGGCACCGCGAACCCGAGCAGGAGCCAGGGCGCGGCTCCGGCGAGCACCTGGACGACTCCCGCCAGCCCGACGAGCAGCCCGATCGCGAGCATCGCGACGAGCACGGGCGGAGCGAAGTAGCGCAGCGACCGCGAGGCCGGGAACATCCGGGTGAGCTCGCCCCGCCACATCCCGGTCGAGAGGAACTGCCGGAGCAGCGCGCGCATCGAGGGCCGCGGCCGGTAGGTGACGGTGAGGCGCGGAGTGAACCAGACGACCTCGCCGCGCTCGCGCAGCCGCCGGTTCAGCTCCCAGTCCTGCCCGCGCTTGAAGCGCTCGTCGAACAGGCCGGCGCGCTCGAGGGCGGAGCGGCGGAAGACGCCGAGGTACACCGTGTCGGCCGGGCCCTCCTCGCCTCCCACGTGGTGGGGCGTGCCGCCCAGCCCGATGCGGGAGCCGTAGGCCCGGGCGACCGCGCGCTGGAACGGGGTGAGGCCCTCCGCCGCCATCACTCCGCCGACGTTCGCCGCTCCGGAGCGCTGCAGCGCCTCGACCGCCGTGCGCGCGTACTCGGGCGGCAGGACGGAGTGCGCGTCGACCCGGACGACGACCGGGTGGCGCGAGGCGCGGATCGCGGCGTTGAGGCCCGCAGGAGTGGAGCCGACCTCGTTCGGCACGACGCGGATCCGCGGGTCGGCCGCGCTCAGCTCGGCGACGAGCTGCTCCGTGCCGTCGATGCTCGGGGCGACGGCGAGGACGACGTCGAAGGGGCCGGTGTAGTCCTGGTGCAGCAGCGAGTCGACCGCGGCGCGCACGTGGGCGACCTCGTTGAGGACGGGCATGACGTAGGAGACGCCGGGCAGGTCGGAGAGGTCGTCTTCCGGGATCTCGTGCTGCATGGGTCCAGTTCGTGCGGGAGGAGCGCGGGCGCAGGGATCCACCACCCTACCAGCGGGGAGCGCCGCGCCCCGGGCCGGGCCCGGACGCGGAAAAGCCCCCCGGGGACGGATCCTCGAGGGGCTGTGCGCGGCGGCGGAGCACAGCCCCCCGGGGACGGATCCTCGAGGGGCTGTGCGCGGCGGCGGAGGGTCAGCCGGCGGCCATCTGGCCGAGCGTCGCCTTCGCCTGGTAGCTCTGGCCGTTGCGGACGTAGGTCAGCTCGACCGCGGCGTTCGCGGCCTGCGCGCGGACCTGCGCGGTGAGGTCGGACGCGCTCGTGATCGGAGTGCTGTCGATCGCGGTGATGATGTCGCCCTTGGCGAGACCGGCCGCCTGCGCGGCACCGCCTCCGGAGACCTCCTCGATGCGGGCGCCGAGGACGTCCGCGGTCGAGTCGGAGACGCTCGCGCCGAGCAGGCCGTGCGAGGCGGAGCCGTTCGCGATGATCTCCTTCGCGATGCGCTCGGCGATCGCGCTGGGGATCGCGAATCCGACTCCGATGTTGCCGGACTGGCCGCTCGAGGAGGACTGGCCGGCGCTCGCGATCGCGACGTTCACGCCGATCAGCTCGCCGTCGCTGTCGAGCAGCGCGCCGCCGGAGTTGCCCGGGTTGATCGCCGCGTCGGTCTGGATGACGGGCAGCGAGATGGTGCTCTTCGCCTGGGTCGGCGCCTGCTGGCCCGGGATGTCGAAGTTGAACGGGCTCTCGGTGCCGCCGCTCGAGCTGTCGCCCGAGTCGTCCGGAGCCGCCGAGGAGGCGACCTGGATGCTGCGGTTGAGCGCGCTGACGATGCCGTCGGTCACGGTGCCGGAGAGGCCGAGCGGGGCGCCGATGGCGACCGCCGTGTCGCCGACGTTGATCTTGGTGGAATCCGCGAACGTCATCGGGCTGAGGTCGGTCGCGCCGGTCAGCTTGATGACGGCGAGGTCGAGGGTCGGGTCGGTGCCGACGACGGTCGCGTCGAAGATCCGGCCGTCGCTGGTCGTGACCGAGACGGTGCCGTTCGCGATCTCGCCGTCGAGGGTGACCACGTGGGTGTTGGTCAGGACGTAGCCGTCCTTCGAGAGCACGATGCCGGAGCCGGTGCCGGCGGACGAGCTGCCGCTCACCGCGATGGTGACGACGCTCGGAGTGGCCTTGGCGGCGACCGCGGTGGCGGTCGTCGCGTCCTCGGCGTTGTTGACCGTGATCGTCTGCGAGCCGCCGGCGGAGACCACGCGGGTCCCGCCGCCGTTGGAGGCGGACCAGAGGCCGAACACGCCGGCTCCCGCGACTCCGCCCACGACCGCGCCGATGGCGAGCGCCGCGACGACGCCCACTCCGGCTCGGCGCTTCGTGGCGGTGGGGGCGGGGGTGTACTCGGCGCCCGGGCCGAAGGGGCTCGAGGAGGGCGGCTCCTCGGAGCCGTGCAGGGTGTTCGCGGCGGGCGGCGCGTACTGCCCGTAGCGGGCGGGCTGGGAGACGGGCTGCGCCTCGTTGCCGGCCGTCGCGTTCGGCGTGTACGGCGGCTGGGGGGCCGAGGAGGAGGGGTAGGGGACGGTCGGGTTCTCGCTCTCGCGGTGCGCTCCGCCCCGGTGGATCGGCTCGGTGGGCCCGGTGGTCGAGGACGACGCTCCGGAGCTCTCGCCGGGGGTGCGCTCGGTCGCCTCTCGGGCGCCGGACTCCGTCGGCGTGGTGGGTTCCTCCGGCTGACGAGGACCCTCGTGACTCTCGGTCATGGGTGCTGCTCCTTCCAAGCGGGGATAGCTTGGCGATCGTACCTGGGGGTTTCTTATGACGGGCCTGCGAGCGGGAAATGAAACCGGCCGGGCTGCTCGAGCGGGCACACTGGGCACGTGAGCATTCCCGGATCCTGGTCCCGCGCCGCGGCGGGCGCCGGCCTCCTCGGCCCCGGCGGCGATGTCGCCGCCACCGTCTTCAGCGAGATGAGCGCGCTCGCCCTGCGCACCGGAGCGGTGAACCTCGGCCAGGGCTTCCCGGACGAGGACGGCCCGCGCGAGATCCTCGACGCCGCGCGCGACGCCATCGCGTCCGGGCTCAACCAGTACCCGCCGGGTCCCGGCTTCCCCGTCCTGCGCGAGGCGATCGCCGCGCACCGGCTGCGCTTCTCCGGGATCGCCCTCGACCCCGACGGCGAGGTCCTCGTCACCACGGGCGCCACCGAGGCCCTGGCCGCGGCTCTGCTGGGCCTGCTCGAGCCGGGCGACGAGGTCGTCACCTTCACGCCCCACTACGACGCCTACGGAGCCCTGATCGCCCTCGCCGGAGGGGTGCACCGCACCGTGCTCCTGCGCGGCCCCTCCTTCGCGGTCGACCACGACGAGCTGACCGCCGCGGTGAGCGACCGCACGCGCGTCATCCTGGTGAACGACCCGCACAACCCGACCGGTGCCGTCCTCCCGGCCGAGACCCGCGAGCTGATCGTGCGGCTCGCCGAGCGGCACGACGCCGTGATCCTGACGGACGAGGTCTACGAGCACCTGCGCTTCGACACCCCGCACGTCCCGCTGGCCTCCCTTCCCGGAGCCTTCGAGCGGACGCTGTCCGTCTCCTCGGCGGGCAAGACCTTCAGCACCACGGGCTGGAAGATCGGCTGGGTGACGGGCCCGCGCGAGCTGATCACGGCCGTCCTCGCCGTGAAGCAGTTCCTCACCTACGTCAGCGGCTCGCCGTTCCAGGGGGCCGTCGCCCTCGGGCTCGGGCTCCCGGACGCCTTCTTCACCGGCGCGGCGCAGACTCTTGCGGCCAAGAAGGACCTGCTGTCGGCGGGCCTGGCTGCTGCGGGCTTCGGCGTCGCGCCCTCCTCGGGCGGCTACTTCGTCGTCGCGGACGCGGCCCCGCTCGGCTACGACGACGGGGTCGCGCTCTGCCGGGCGCTCCCGGATCTCGCGGGAGTGGTGGCGGTGCCCGTGTCGGCGTTCTGCCGCCCCGAGGACGCCGCTCCCTACCGCTCGCTCGTCCGCTTCGCCTTCTGCAAGCGGTTCGAGGTGCTGGAGACCGCGGTCGCGGGCCTCGCCCGCATGGCGCGCTGAGGAGCCGGCCTCAACGGATTCGGTCGGCTGCCCGGCGCCGTCGGGCCGGGGGCGGCGGTCAGAGCGGCAGCACCCGGAAGCGCCGCAGCGCCAGAGCGGGGTTCTTCGCGCGCGCCGCGTCGATCCGCTCGCGCGAGACCCAGGCGACGGCGACATCCTCGACCTCGCCGAGGGTGACGGTCTCGACGCCCATCGGATCGACGATCATGCTCGTGCCGACCCCGATCGGCGGGGTCTGGTCGGCTGCGACGAGGTACACCGTGTTCTCGAGCGCGCGGGCGGTGACCAGCGTCCGCCAGTGCGCCTCCTTGAGCGGGCCGCGCACCCACTCGGCCGGTGCCGCGATGACGTCGACCCCGGCGTCGACCAGCCAGCGGCTGACCTCCGGGAAGCGCAGGTCGTAGCAGGTCTGCAGCCCGACGACGAGGCCGCCGACCTCGAACGTCTCGGGTGCGGCGATCTCCCCCGCGGCGACCCACTCCGACTCGGTCTGGCCGAAGGCGTCGTACAGGTGCAGCTTGCGGTAGCGGGCCACGAGCGCGCCCTCGGGGTCGAGCGCGACGAGCGTGTTCGCGATGCGGCGCCCGTCCACCGCCTCGACCATGCCCGCCACGAGGTGGATCCGGAGCTCGCGCGCGAGCGCCGCGAGAGCCGTGACGAACGGGCCGTCGAGCGCCTCGCCCGCCGCGACCAGCTCGGGCCCGAGCGGATCGGTGAAGGCGGAGCTGTACTCCGGCAGCACCACCAGGCTCGCGCCGCGCTCGGCGGCGATCCGGGCCAGGCGCCCGATCGTCGCGATGTTCGCCTCCCGGTCCGTCGATGGGGCGAACTGCGCCACGGCCATGCCGACGGCGCCGGTCATCAGCTCGGCGGGTAGAGGAAGAGGGCGACCTGGGAGGCCGGGATGGTGCGCTTGTGGTACGCGTGGTCGTTGCCCCAGTTGTACTCCTCGAGCGAGACCGTGCCGTCGGAGTTGACGGCCTGCACGTAGGCGACGTGGTTGCCGGTGAACCAGGCGACCGCGCCGGGGACGGGCGTGCTGCTGGTCACCCAGCCGTGGGAGGCCCACTGGCCGGCCCACGCGTAGGCGCTGCCTCCGCCCGGGGTCATGTTGCCCCAGGTCCACTTGAAGGGTGCGCTCGTCGAGCCCTGGTCGCGGTTGATCCGCCAGGCGACGAAGTCGACGCACTCGCGGTAGTAGTACCGCAGCGGCGAGAGGCCGCCGCCCTGGTCGTCGGTGAGCTGGTCGCGCCAGGGGTAGTCGTCGCCCTCCTCGCGGGGCGTGACCGAGGTGCTGGTGCCGCCGCTGCCCGCGGCGGCGCCGTCCGCGCCGGTCGTGCCTGCCGCGGCCTGCGCCTCCTGGGCGAGGCGGGCGGTCTCGGCGTCGCGGGCGGCCTGCTCGGCAGCGGCGAGCGCGCGCGCCTGGGCGGCCGCCTCGTCGAGCTGGGCCTGGGTCGGTGCGGTGAAGGAGTCGCGGATGACCTGCTCCTGGACCGCGGTCGGCGCGACGGTGAGCTTCTGGTTGCCGAGCGCCTGCACGCGGGCGGCGGCCTCGACGGCGGCCTGCGAATCGGGTGCCGGGTCGAAGGAGTAGGCGGGGAGCGCGGAGACCGCCACGAGGCCCGCGATGGCGGCGAGGGCGACCGTGCTCACGGTCGCGCGGAAGACACGGCCCCGGCGGCGCCGCACGGGGCGGACGGGCGTGAGGACCGGAGTGGCGACGCGTGCCGCGGGCAGCGCGTGCGGCGCCTGCCGCGGGCTCCGCCGGGTCGGGCGGCCGCCGAGCCCCTCGTTCGAGCCGTCGTCTCCGCGTTCGTCCCTCACAGCAGCACCCCTCGCATCGGGGTCGAGCCTAACGTGCGGGCCGGTCCGGCACACGCGTCGGCGCGGAGCGTCGGGAGGCCGGTCCGCGGATGCGGGTCGCGCGAGACCGGCTCGCGGTTGGCGGCGCCGCGGGCGGATCCGACGGTGACGCGGACGGGCGACCGGAGTAGCGTCCGGAGCGGAGCGGGCGCGACGGTGCGGCCGCGGGACGGAGGACGGCGATGATCCGGAGCGAGAGGGCCTTCAGCGGCTTCAGCGTGGACGACGTGGAGGCGGCGCGGGCCTTCTACGGCGGAGTGCTCGGGCTCGAGGTCGAGCTGAACGCGATGGGGATCCTCGACATCCGGCTGCCGGGCGGAGGCCGCGCGATCGCGTACCCGAAGCCGGACCACGAGCCGGCGTCGTTCACGATCCTGAACTTCTCGGTGGAGGACGTCGACGTGGCGGTCGCCGAGCTGCACGCGGCAGGCGTCACCACGGCGATCTACGACGACCCGTCGCTGCCGACCGATGCGGACGGAGTGATGCGCGGCCACGGGCCGACGATCTGCTGGTTCCGCGATCCGGCGGGCAACGTGCTGAGCGTGATCGAGGGCGACTAGGTCTCGGCCCGAACACCGTCAGCCGCGGGCAGCACGTCCGCGACCCGTGTTAACGACGAAAGCCGGCCCTTCTCAGGACCGGCTTTCGCTTTCTTGTTGCGGGGGCAGGATTTGAACCTACGACCTCTGGGTTATGAGCCCAGCGAGCTACCGAACTGCTCCACCCCGCGGCACAAGAAGAAACATTACACGCGTTCCGGCGCCGGTGCAAATCGACGCGGCGGTGGGAGCGGGCTCCGGTCTCAGGCGGGCTTGGCGGCGCGCAGCACGGCGCTCCCGTCCACGCTCAGCCCGACCGCCGTCAGGGCGGCTGCGAGCTCGGACGAGGTGCGCGACCAGGTGCGGACGTCGGCGTCGACGAGAGCGGACGACGACGGGACGACGAGCACCGCGCCGCCGGGGGCGACGAACCACTCCACCAGCCGCGCCCACTCCTCCAGGTCGGGGAGCCACGAGACGACGCCGGCGCTGCAGACCACGACGTCGAACGAGTCGGGCTCCGGCAGCATATGCCGCAGCTCGTAGAGGTTCGCGCAGACGAAGCGGGCGGAGCCGGCGAGGTCCCTGTCCGCGGCGCCGGCGCGTGCTCGGCGCACGGCGGGCATCGAGAAGTCGACGCCCACCACGCGGGCGCCGCGCTCGGCGAGCTCGAGCGCGTCGAGCCCGTCGCCCGAGCCGAGCTGGAGGATCCTCGGACCGGGGTCGAGGAGCGCCGCGGTGACGAGCTCCGGGTGGAGCGCACCCTCGCCGGTGCGCTCCTCCCAGTACGTGCGGTTCAGCTCGAGCCACTCCCCCGAGCGGAGGTGCTCGCCGCGGTCGACCTGCACCATGCGGGCTACTGGCCGCCCTCGGCCTGCAGCGCCCGCGAGAGCGCCTCGGTCAGCTGCTCGTCCGCCGCCGCGAAGGCGGTGAGGTCGCCCGCCTTGAGGGCGTTCTCGCGAGCCGTGAGGGCGTCCCGCGCGTCGTTCAGCGCCTGCTGCAGCGCCGTCTGGTCGCCCGTGGCCGGCGTGGAGCCGGTGCCGCCGGTCGTGCCGCCCGCGTCGCCTCCGGTGTCGCCGCCCGAGGTGCCGGTGCCGGCGTCCGGAGTCGTCGGCGTGCCGGTGTCGCCCGCGTCGGCTCCCGAGTCGCCGCCGAAGAGGCTGTCGAGGGCCGCGTCGAGGGTGTCCTCGAAGGCGATGTCGTCACCGAACGCGACCAGCACCTTCTGCAGGAGCGGGAAGCTCGTGTCTCCGTTGGAGCGCACGTAGATCGGCTGGACGTAGAGCAGGCCGCCGCCGACCGGCAGCGTGAGCAGGTTGCCCCTCGTGACGGTGGTGTCGCCGCGGGAGAGGATGTTCAGCTCGTTCGCGACCGTCGGGTCGGTGGTGAACGCGTTCTGCACCTGGCCGGGGCCGGGCACCGTGTCGTCCTTCGGCAGCTCGAGCAGGCGTAGCGTGCCGTAGCCGTCGGCCACGGAGCCCGCCGTCGAGCCGGCGTCGGAGTCGGCCACGAGGTAGCCGGTCAGCACGTTGCGGCTGGCCTGCGCGCCCTGGACGCTCGCCGGGATGTACGTCGAGTAGAGCGAGTACGACGGCACGTCCTGATCCGGCGTCTGCAGCGTCAGGTAGTACGGCGGCTGCAGGCTGGTGCCGGTCGCGGCGGCCGTGGTCGCGGCTCCGCTGGTCGGGTCGTTCGGCGTCGCCCAGGCGTCCTCGCGGGAGTAGAAGGAGCCCGCGTCGGTCACGTGGTAGGTGCCGAGGACCGCGCGCTGGACCTTGAAGAGGTCCTCCGGGTACCGGACATGGCTGAGCAGCTCACCCGACATGTCGCTCACGGGCTTCACCGTGGTCGGGAAGATCTTCTGCCAGGTCTGCAGGATCGGGTCCTCGGTGTCCCACGCGTAGAGCGTGACGCTGCCGTCGTACGCGTCGACGGTCGCCTTCACCGAGTTGCGGATGTAGTTGACGTCGTCGGTCGGGAACTGCTGCTGCGTGTTCGTGTCGGCGATCGCCTGCGAGAGGCTCTGCACCTCCGAGTACGGGTAGTCGGCCGAGGTGGTGTACCCGTCGACGACCCACTTCACGCGGCCGTCGACGACGGTCGGGTAGGCGTCGGAGTCGAGCTTGAGGTACGGCGCGACCTTCTGGACGCGCTGCACGGGATCGCGGTCGTAGAGGATCTGCGAGTCGTCGTTCACGCCGTCCGACAGGAAGATCTGCTCGGACTGGAACTTGATCGCGTAGACGAGCTTCTTGAAGACGTTGTCGAGAGCGGGGCCGCCCTCGCCGTCGAAGGTCGTGTAGGTCTGCTGCGCGCCGTCGGTGCCCGAGGGGTAGTCGAGCTCGATGTCGCGCGAGTCGTTGCCGCCCACGATCGAGTACGGCGGGGAGTTCTCGCCGAAGTAGATCCGCGGCTCGTAGTCGCCGAGGTCGCCCGTCGTCGGGACGCCGGACTCGATGAACACCGGCTCGCCGTCGGCCGATCGCTGGTTGCCGTACGCGGCGACCAGGCCGTAGCCGTGGGTGTAGACCAGCGTCTGGTTGTACCAGGTCTGGTTGGTGCCGAGGCCGTTGAGGTTCAGCTCGCGGACGCCGACCACGGCGTCCTGCGTCGATCCGTCGATGGAGTAGCGGTCGACGTCGAGCGCGTTCTGCGTGTCGCCGAACTTGTAGTACTGGCGGAACTGCTGCAGCTGCGAGAACGCGTCGGTGACGACGGCGGGGTCGAGGATGCGGATGTTCGCGGTGGTCTCGGCGTCCGAGCGCAGGGCGCCCGGCTCCGCGTCGGTGGTCGCGTCGTAGGGGATGACGTCGACGTCGCTGACGCCGTAGGCCTGGCGCGTCATGTCGATGTTGTTCTGGATGAAGGGCTGCTCGAGCGTGCGCTCGTTGGGCTCGACCTGGAACTTCTGCACGATCCACGGGTAGAGGGAGCCGACGAGCAGGCTCGACACGATCAGCAGCGCGGTGCCGATGACCGGGAAGCGCCAGCGGCCGATGAAGGCGGTGACGACGAAGAGGATCGCGACCAGCGCCGCGATGCCGGCCAGGATCTGCAGGCCCGGGATCGTCGCGTTGACGGTGGAGTAGGTGGCGCCGGTGATGCGGGGCCCCTGCTGCGCGAGCGTCGCGTACTGGTCGAGCCAGAGGCTGACCGCCTGCACGGCGAGGTAGAGGGCGGCGATGACCGCCAGCTGGATGCGCGAGGCCTTCGAGATGCGGATCTCGCGGCCGTTCACCCGGATCGCTCCGTAGAGGTAGCCGGTGGCGAGGGTCGCGAACGCCGAGATCAGCAGGACCGCCGACGCGAAGCCGACGATGCTCTGGTAGAAGGGCAGCTCGAAGAGGTAGAACGACGTGTCGAGGCCGAACTGCGGATCCGTGGTGCCCGAGGGCGTGCGGTTCCAGAAGGTGAGGCTCGTCTGCCAGCGGGTGGCGGAGGAGACGCCGGCGAAGAGGCCGAGCACCGCGGGGATCCCGAAGGTGGCCAGGCGCCGCAGCGGCTCCACGACCTGCTGGTAGCGGTCGATCTGCGAGTTGAGCTTCGCGTAGACCGGCCGGAGGCGGTAAGCCAGCATCAGGCTGATGAACACCGGCACCGCCATGGCGACGAAGCCGATGACGAAGAGACCGCCCGCCGCCGCCCACTGCGTCGTGAGCACGGAGAGGAAGCCGAGCTGGTCGTACCAGAGGATGTCGGTGTACAGACCGGCGAAGACGAAGAACGCCACCACCAGGACGGCCACCACCACGACAGTGACGGCGAGGACGCTCCGTCTCTTCCGCGGCGGGGTTTCGGTTGCTGTGGAACTCACGTGAGGGCCTCTTGCTGTCGAGATGTGAGGGGAGGCCACCCATGCTATGCGACGGCTGTCCGGCTCACCTGGGCGTCGACCCGGGGTCGGCGGGCGGGATCAGTCGAGGGGAGCGGCGGTGCTGCAGTCCGGCAGCCCGGAGGTGTCGCCCGCCGCGATGCCCTTCAGTGCGGCGAGGGCGTCGTCGAGGGTCGAGACCGCGAGCACGTCGAGCCCGTCGGGGACGTGGCCGACGACCTCGTTGCAGTTGGTCGCGGGGGCGAGGAAGTACTCGGCTCCGGCGCCCTCCGCCCCGTAGAGCTTCTGGCGGATCCCGCCGATGGCGCCGACCTCGCCGGCCGCGTCGATCGTGCCGGTCCCGGCGACGCTCCGCCCGCCGTTGAGCTCGCCCTCGGTGAGCTTGTCGATGATCCCGAGGGCGAACATCATGCCCGCGCTCGGCCCGCCCACGTCGTCCAGCTGGATGTCGACCTCGAAAAGGAAGTCGAAGGCCGCTCCGGGGAGGACGCCGATGACGGCGGCGCCGTTCGAGTCGCGCGGCGTGACCTCCACCTCCTGCCGGGCGCCCTCGCGCTCGATGCTGACCTGCACCGGGGAGCCTGTGCCGAGGGTCTGCAGGGTCGTGCGCAGGGCGGTCGCGTCGGCGACGGGGGTGCCCGCGACCGCGAGGATCTCGTCCCCCGCCTCCAGGACGCCCTCGGCCGGGGAGCCCTCGGGCACCTGCACGACCGAGACGCGCTGCTCGACGGGGTAGCCGAGCTCGGTGAGCGCGGCGGCGATCGCCTCCTGCTGGGAGTCGGTCATCTCGGCCTGGTTGGCCTCGTCGCGCTCCTCGACCGTGGAGGAGGGAGGGAAGATCGCGTCGACCGGGACGACCGCCTTGGTCCTGTCGAACCAGGCGCTCGCGACCTCGACCCAGGTGGGCAGGCTCTGCGGGTTGCCGACGACCGACACGGTGAGCATGTCGAGCGTGCCGGCCGTGGGGTAGGTGGTGCGGTCCGGGATCGAGATGAGGGGCACGTCCTTGCTGCTGCCCAGGGTGTCGAACACGGGGCCGGGCTGCTCGATCACGTAGGGGGCGGGCGCGACGCCCAGACCGACCACGACGGCGACACCCGAGAGGAGGACGACCGGTCCGACCCACGGGCGGCGCGGGGAGGAGGAGGGGCGCGGGTCGTCGGAGAACAGCGACACGGGGGCCTTTCTGGCAACGGGTGGAGCGGCTCCGCCGGGATGTTCGCGGCGGGCGGAAGCGGGCTGGGCCCGAGCGGTGCTCTGCACGCCGAGGCCCCGGGCGCTCGGGCTAACGTAGCTTGCACGACTGGGAGTCGCGCCGGAACCGGCGCCCTGTGCAGGGCCGCGGAGGCGGTGCGGCGACCGGATTCACGTGAGCGACGGAGGGCTGATCCCGATGGCCGATGGCGACAGTGCGGACCGAGCGGGCGGCGGCTCCGAGGACGAGTTCCGGGAGATGCTGCGGCAGTTCCTCTCGGGGAACGGCCCGGTCGACCCCTCGCAGCTCGCCGGAGCGGCGGGACTGCCGAACGACCCGGTGGCCCTGCAGAACCTGCTCTCGCAGCTGCAGAGCGCGATGCAGCAGAACGGCGACGGCGGCGTCAACTGGACGCTCTCGCTCGAGCAGGCGAAGCAGCTCGCGCGCGCCGAGTCCGCGCCGGTGTCCGACTCCGTGCGGGCTCCGATCGACGCGGCCTTCGGCGTCGCCGCGCTCTGGCTCGACGAGGTCGCGTACGTCTCCGAGCTGAGCCGCACGCCGCGCTCGATCAGCCGCCTCGAGTGGATCTCCCTGACGATGCCGGTCTGGACCCAGCTCGCCGAGCCGGTGGCGCTGAGCATCTCGGACGCGCTGACCCGCGTGCTCCGCGAGCAGGCCCCGGAGGAGATGCAGGCGATGATCGCCGGTGCCGAGGGCATGATGCGCGGGATCGGCGGCACCCTGTTCGCCCTGCAGCTGGGCCAGGTCGTCGGGCAGCTCGCCGCCGAGGTCGTCTCGGGCGGCGACATCGGCATCCCGCTGCTGGAGGAGAACGACGCGGCGATCCTGCCGCAGAACGTCGCCGCGTTCGGCGAGGGCCTCGACATCCCGCTCGACCAGGTGCAGCTGTACCTGGCGGTCCGCGAGCTCGCGCACGCCCGCCTCTTCCGGCACGGCAAGTGGCTCCGTCTCGCTCTCATCTCGCAGATCACCGACTTCGCGCGCGGGATCAGCATCGACACCACCCGCCTCGAGGAGCTGGCCGAGGGCTTCGACCCGTCGAACCCCGAGGAGCTCCGCGACGCGATGACCTCCGGCGCGCTCATCCCGCCGAAGACGGAGGAGCAGCTCGCCGCGCACGGCCGCCTCGAGACCGTCCTCGCCCTCATCGAGGGGTGGGTCGACGTCGTCACCGCGGCGGCGACCACCCGCCTGCCCAGCGCCGGGGCGATCGCCGAGACGGTCCGCCGCCGCCGCGCCTCCGGCGGGCCGGCCGAATCCGCCTTCGCCACCCTCGTCGGCCTGGAGCTGCGCCCGCGCCGCCTCCGCGAGGCCGCCGCGATGTGGCAGGCCGTGACCGACGCCGTCGGGCCCGAGGCCCGCGACTCCCTCTGGTCGCACCCCGACCTGCTCCCCGGCTCGGAGGACCTGGACGACCCGAGCGCGCTCGTCGCCCGGCTCACGGCCGAGGCCCGCGGCGAGACCCCGGAGCCCGACGAGATGGACCGCGCGCTGGAGGACCTGCTGAACGGCACGATGCCGCGCGAGGGCGACGGCGCCTCCGGAGACGCTCCGGACACGACCGACGACGCCGGCTCGCCGGACGACGACGACCGCGGCTCCTCCCCCACGGGCGACCGCCCCGTCTGACCCCCCGTCCGGCGCCCGCCTGTGGACAACTCGCGCGGCGCCGGGCCGGTCTCGGCCATGATCGCCGGATGGTGCTCCGGCTCGATCCCCGACTCCCCCTGCTCTGGCGCTCCGCGACCGCGGTGCAGCTCGGCCTCGACCGGCCGCACGCGGTGCTGGACGGCGTCGGCTACCCGGAGGAGCTGCTGCTCGACGCCCTCCGCGTGGGCACCAGCGCCGGCACCGTCCGCCTGATCGCGGCGCGCGCCGGAGCGAGCGAGGCGCGGGTCGACGAGGTGCTCGAGGCGCTCCGGCCGGTCCTGCTGCGCAGCGTCGAGCCCGGCGACCCTCCCCCGGCACCGCGGGTCGTCGTCGAGGGGACGGGCGCGGCACCGGACGCACTGCGCACGCTGCTCCGGAGCGAGGGCTGCTCGCTGGTCGCCGACGACGGGACGCCGGACCTCGCCGTGCTGATCGCCGACTTCACGGTCGCCCCCGCCCGCGCCGCGCACTGGCTCGCGGCCGATGTGCCGCACCTGGCGGTGGTGTTCGGCGACGAATCGGTGCGCCTCGGACCCCTCGTCGAGCCGGGTTCGGGACCGTGCCTGCACTGCGCCGAGCGGGACCGGATGGACCTCGACCCGGATCGCGCGCGCCTCGTGATCCAGGTGCTCGGCCGCACGGCCCCCACCCGCACGCCGCTCGCGAGCGCGGCGATCGCCGTGGCGGCCGCCGACGCCGTGCTGCGGCGGCTGCTCGCGGGCTGGCGAGGGCTCCGCGGGGCCGAGCGGATCTACAGCGACGCCTCCGGAGCGTTCACCGTGCGGGAGCGGGAGCCGCACCCCGAGTGCGCGTGCCGAGCTCTTCGAGGAAGCGCGACGGCTCCCTCCGCGTGACGCGGCCGACCGTCGAGCGCGCCCATGACAGGCGCAGGCGCCGGCGGGCCCGGGTGATGCCGACGTAGAGGAGGCGCCGCTCCTCGTCGATCGCCTCGAGGCCGGCGGCGTACGAGATCGGCAGCAGGCCCTCGGCGAGCCCCATCAGGTGCACCGACTCCCACTCGAGGCCCTTCGCCGAGTGCAGCGTGGCGAGGGTGACCGCGCCGCGGTCCGGCTCGTGGTGCGCCTGCTGGCGTGCGATCAGGTCGTCCGTGAACTGCCGGAAGGTCCATCCGGCAGGGGCCTCGTCGACGAGGCGGGCCAGCGTGTCCAGCGACTCCCACCGGTCGCGCACCGCACCGGGCGCCGACGGGGGCTCGGCGCTCCAGCCGAGCGAGCGGAGGACGTCGCTCACCGACTTGAACAGCGGCTCGCCGCTGATCGACACGGACGCCGCGCGCAGCTGCATCACGGCCTGCTTCACCTCGGGGAGGTCGAAGAAGCGCTTGCCGCCGCGCATGTGCGCGCTCACTCCCCGCTCGTGCAGGGCGTGCTCGATGACCGCCGACTGGCTGTTCGTGCGGAAGAGGACCGCGATGTCGGAGGGGCGCACCCCCGCCTCGATGTCGGCCGCGACCCGCGCCGCGATCCCGCGCGCCTCCGCGATGTCGTCCGGGTAGGCGTCGATCGCGGGCTCCGGCGCCTCGGCGGCGGCGACGGCGTGGAGCGAGAGGGCGCCGGGCCTGCCCCGCATGAGGCGGTTCGCGGTCTGCACGATCGGCGCGGCCGAGCGGTAGTTCTCCTCCAGACGCACCACGGTGGCGGCCGGCCAGCGGGACGGGAAGTCGAGGAGGTAGTCGGCCCGCGCACCCGCGAAGGAGTAGATGGTCTGGCTGGCGTCGCCGACGACGCAGAGGTCGCTCCGGTCGCCGAGCCAGAGCTCCAGGAGCCGCTGCTGCAGCGGCGAGACGTCCTGGTACTCGTCGACGACGAAGAAGCGGTACTGCTCGCGCACCTGCATCGCCATCGCGGGCTCGGACTCGAGCATCCCGGCGGTCACGAGCAGGACGTCCTCGAAGTCGATCTGGCGGCGCTGGTCCTTCAGCCCCTCGTACTCGTCCACGAGCGCGACCGTCTGCTCCAGGGTGAGCCGTCCGGGCAGGGGGCGCGTGCGGGCGGCGACGGCGTACTGCTCGAGCGAGAGGGCGGACACCTTCCGCCACTCGATCTCGGCCGAGAGGTCGCGGAGCGTCGCCGTGTCGAGCTTCAGGCGGAGCCGCTCGGCCGCGTGCCCGAGCAGGCGGGCCTTGCCGTCGAGCAGCTGCGGCATCGTGCCCCCCACCAGCTGCGGCCAGAAGTAGCCGAGCTGCGAGAGAGCCGCTGCGTGGAACGTGCGGGCCTGGACGCCCCCGGCGCCGAGCACCCGCAGGCGCGAGCGCAGCTCGGCCGCGGCGCGGCTGGTGAAGGTCAGTGCCATGACGCGACCGGGCGTGTAGACGCCGGTCGCCACTCCGTGCGCGATGCGGTGCGTGATCGTCCGGGTCTTGCCGGTGCCCGCTCCCGCGAGGACGCAGACCGGCCCCAGCAGCGCCTCCGCCGCCTCGCGCTGCCCCTCGTCGAGTCCGTCGAGCAGGGTCACGCGATCGGGCCGTTCTCCAGCTCGCCTCCGTACCAGTCCTCGATCATCGCGCGGGCGATGGACGAGCGGCCGGGCAGCAGCACGGACTCGAGCGAGTCGTGCAGCTGCTGCCGGGTGAACCAGCGCAGCTCGACGATCTCCTCGCCGTCCGGGAGCAGATCCTCCGGGGACTGGTCCTCGGCGAGGCGGGCGGTGAAGCCGACCATGAGGGAGGCGGGGAAGGGCCAGGGCTGCGAGCCGAGGTACTGCGGGTCGACGACGCGCATGCCCGACTCCTCGCCGATCTCGCGGATCACGGCGGCCTCGAGCGACTCGCCCGGCTCGACGAAGCCGGCGAGCAGGGAGAAGCGGCCGGTGCCCCACATCGCGTTCGAGCCGAGGAGGAGGCGGTCGTCCGCGTCGAGGACGCAGACGATGATCGCCGGATCCGTGCGCGGGAAGACCTGGCTGCCGTCGGTGGGCGAGCGGCGGACCCAGCCGCCCTGCTCGACGACGGTCGGGTCGCCGTTGCGGGGCGAGTAGCCGTGCGAGGCGTGCCAGTTCGCGATGGCGAGAGCCTCGGTGAACAGGCCCGCGTCGCGGTCGCTCAGGCGCTCGGCGATCGGGCGCAGGCCGTTCCACCGCTCCTCGTCGGGCTCGAGCTCGGCGGCGGCCGCGTCGGTGAGGACGGTCGCGATGACGGGGGTTCCGACCGGCTCGCCGGGGGCCTCGGCGAGCGTGCGGCCGAGGTAGATCCGGAGGGTTCCGGCGGTCACGTCCTCGGGGCGGCGCAGGAAGAGGCGGTCGGCCTCGACCAGAGTCCGGTCGTGGTGCAGGACGAGCACGCGGGTGGCGGGATCGGCGAGCAGCTCGTCGAAGAGCGCGGGCCGCGAGCGTCCGACGCCGTCGCGGTCGGCCGCCTGTCGCGAGAGCGGGAGGCGATCGGCGAAGGGCAGTGACATCCGGGGCTCATTTCGTGACGGGGGCCGCGAGGACCGCTGTCGCGGGCCTTCGACGGCATCGGCGGGACAGCGCGTGGCGGCGGGCCGGCCGGGCACGAGCCGCCTACCCTGGAAACCATGGCCAGATCCCATCTCACTCTAGCCGCGCTGGCCACCTCGGCCGTCGAGGGCCTCGACGTCCGCTCCGCGCGCCCCTTCACCTCCTCGACGCACGGCGACTTCGACTCCGCCCTGCTGACGACGCGCGAGGGCGCCCGCCTCGTCGTGCGCGTTCCCACGTCCGCGCTCGCGGAGCAGGAGCAGCTCGGCGACCTCGTCGCGCTCCGAGCGCTGACCGCCGGCATCCGCAGCCGCCTGCCCTTCGATCTGCAGGAGAGCGTCGGGCAGACGCCGTTCGACGGCACCCGCGCGGTCGTCTACGAGTACCTCGAGGGAGATCGCGTCCTCATCGACGACGTGGCCGCGCAGAGCGGGCTCGCGGACTCGATCGGCCGGGCCGTCGGGGCGATCCACTCGCTCCCGGTGTCGTTCGTCCAGGAGGCGGGCCTGCCGATCGCGACCGCGCGCGACAGCGTGAACGAGACGGTCGCGGTGATCGAGCGCGCGGCCGACACCGGCCACGTCCCGGCGGCGCTCGTCGCGCGCTGGGAGTCGGCCTCCTCCGACGAGGCGCTCTGGCAGTTCGACCCGACCGTGGTGAACGGCTCGATGACCGCCGACTCCTTCCTCCGCTCGGGCGACGTCGTCGCGGCCGTGCTCGGCTGGGCGGCGCTGCGGGTCGGCGATCCGGCGCGCGACCTGCACTGGCTGCTGAGCGCCCCGGGCTCCGAGACGGCGCTCTCCGCCTACTCCCGGATGCGCGCGGGAGCAGTGGACCGCACGATCCGCCAGCGCGCCCAGCTCTACGCCGAGCTCGAACTCGCCCGCTGGCTGCTGCACGGCACCGAGACCGACGACTCCGCCATCGTGGACGACGCGGTCGCCATGCTCGACACGCTGGTGGACAGCGTGCTCGGCGACCTCTCCGCGCCCCTCTCGACCGACACCGGCCCGGTGCTGGAGGTCTCGGAGGTCGAGGAGCTGCTCAACCGCACGCCGGGAGCCCGCACGGGCTCCTCCGCTCACGGCCGCGGGCTCGCTCCCGTCGCCGAGGAGAGCGACTCCGCGAGCTCGCGCTCGGAGTAGAACCGCTCGGGCCGCAGCACGAGGTCGTCGGCGACGAAGTAGAACACGGCGTCGACGCTCTCGAGCGGCACCCCCCGCCAGCGCGAGTAGGCGAGCCGGTACAGCGCGAGCTGGAACTGCTTGAGCTCGAGGTCGGCGGCGTCCTTCGGCGCCCGCCCGGTCTTCCAGTCGACGATCTGCACGCCGTCCTCCGTCGGGTACACCGCGTCGAGCTTGCAGACGACGACGTGGCCTGCGAGCTGGAGGTGGATCTCGATCTCGACCGCCTCCGGGCGCCGGTCGGCCCACTCCGAGCGCTCGAAGGTGGCGATCAGGGCGTCGAGCCGCTCCTGCTCGACGCTCGCGGGGCCGGCGTCGTCGAGCTCGTCGGGGAAGGTGTCGACCGCCTCCGCCCCGCCCTGGACGCCGAAGCGGTTCTCGACCCAGGAGTGGAAAGTCGTGCCGAGCCGGGTCTGCCGGTAGGGGCGATCCGGCATCGGCCGGCGCAGCTGCGCCGCGACCTCGTCCGGCGTGCTGACGATGTCCTTGAACCGGGAGGCGGGGATGCGGGTGGGCAGCGGCGTGCGCTCGCCCCCGGCCAGCCGCACCGCCCGCTCGGCGAGCAGCAGGCGGATGTCGTCGCCGCGCGCTCCGAGCAGAGCGGGCTCGGCGCTGCGGACCCGGGCGGCGGCGGCGCGGACCCGGTCGCCGCGGGAGCCGAGCGGATCGTGGGGCCAGCGGAACGTGCGCGGGGCCCGCTCGAGCGGGTTCTCCTCGTTCGCGGGCTCGGTCGGCAGCGGCGGGATCGTGCCGGCCTCCTCGAGGTCGCGAAGGAAGACGCCCGGTCCGCGCGGCTTGGCCTGGCCGGCCCACCACGAGCCGCTGAGCAGGAGGTGGTGACGCGCCCGCGTGACGGCCACGTAGGCGAGACGCCGCTCCTCCGCCTCGTTGCGCTCGCGGAGGGTGTCGCCGAACGCTCCGATCGCGTCGACGACCTCCTTCTGCGTGCTGCAGCCGCGCCAGGCGAGATCGGGGAGCTCGGCGGCGTCGCCGCGGAACGCGTAGGGCATCGCACCCAGTCTGACCCACCCGCGGAAGCCCTCGACCGGCGTGCCGGGGAGCTCGCCGTCGACCATCCGCGGGACGGCGACGAGGTCCCACTCCAGACCCTTGGAGCCGTGGATCGTCAGCAGCTGCACCGTCCCCGGCTCCGGGTCCTCCGGTCGCGGGGCCAGGCCGTCGCGCTTGTCCGCGAGGACGAGCCAGCGGAGGAATCCGCGGAGGGAGGAGCCGGTGCCGGCGCCGCGGTCGTCCGTCTGCAGGTACCCGGCCACCGCCTCGCGGAAGGCCTCGAGGTTGGCGCGGCCGTCCCCGCGCGACTCGTTCGCCTCGACCTCGATGTCCAGGCCCAGCTCCTGCTCGACCAGGGTGACGAAGTCGAGGAGGTCGAGCCCGGCCCGGGCGCGCAGCCGGGCGAACAGGGTGCCCGCCTCGTGCAGGCGCCGCAGGCCCTCGGCGCTGAACCCGCCGAGCGCGGAGTGGTCGATGCGCCCGTCGTCGCCGGGGCGGCGCGCCGCGATGAAGTCGAGGGCCTCGACGATCGAGCCGCCCTCTCCCTCGGTGACGGAGGCGCGCATCCGCTCGCGCACCTCCTCCGGAAACAGCCTGTGCGCGTGGTCGCGCGCCGCGAGCCACGAGGCGAGGTCGCGCAGCGCCTTGAGATCGCGGACGCCCAGACGCCAGCGGGCGCCGGCCAGGAGGCGGACGAGCTCGCTGCCGGCGGCCGGGTCCTCGACCACGGTGAGCGCGGCGACGAGGTCGGCGATCTCGGGCTGCCGCAACAGGCCCCCGATGCCGAGGATGTGGTACCGGACGCCGTGCTTCGCCAGCGCGGCGGCGAAGCGGTCCATGTGCGCGCGCACCCGGAAGAGCACCGCGGCCGACGGCGGCTCGGCGCTCTGGCGCAGGCGCCCGGCGAACCAGGCGGCGACGTCGTCCGCCTCCTCCTCGATCGTCTCGGGGAAGGTGAGCTCGACCGGGTGCTCGGAGGCCTGAGGACCCGCGCTCAGCGTGTCGACCGCGACCGCGCTCCCCGCCGACAGCGGCTCCACGATCGCGTTCGCGGCGGTCAGCACGCGGCGGCCGTTGCGCCAGCTCGTGCTGAGGGAGAAGCGGCCCGCTCCCCCGAAATCGGTGCCGAAGCGGCCGAGCCCCTCGGCGCTCGCACCGCGCCAGCCGTAGATCGACTGGTGCGGGTCGCCCACGGCCATCACTCCCTGCCCGGTGAAGAGCCGCGAGAGGAGGCGGGTCTGCAGCACGGAGGTGTCTTGGTACTCGTCGAGGAGCACCACCCGGTACCTCGCGCGGTGCTCGTCCACGATCCGCGGCACCCGGTCGACGATCCGCAGCGCGAGGGCCACCTGGTCCGAGAACTCGACGAAGCCGCGCTCGGCCTTCGCCTCCTGGAACCGCTCGGCGAGCGCCGTCAGCACCGGCAGCGCGCCCACGGCCTGCAGCGCCTTCTCGAGCTCGCGGTAGAGCCCCGAGCCGCTGCCTCCGCGCGGCAGCTCGCCCAGGCGGAGGAAGTCCTCGGCGAACGCGGCGACCGCGGCCGGATCGGCGAGGTTGTCGGCGAGGTCGTGCGCGAGCGAGACGACGAGGTCGGTCAGCCGGTCGATGCCCGCCTCCACCTCGAGGATGCGCGGATCGGCCGTGTCGGCCACGACTCCCCGCGCGAGATGCCAGGCGGAGGCCTCGGAGAGCACGGTCGCGTCCCCCTCGCGGCCGATCAGGGCCGCGTTGTCGCGGAAGATCGTGTTCGCGAAGGCGTTGTAGGTCGAGACGGTGGCGGCCTCGAACGGGTCGGGCGCCGACTGCCCGGGCGCGAGCGGGAGCAGGCCCGCCGCGCCGAGCTGGTCGATCCTCCGCCCGATGCGCTCGCCGAGCTCGGCCGCCGCCTTGCGGGTGAAGGTGAGGCCGAGCACCTCCGACGGCGCCGCGTGGCCGTTCGCGAGGAGCCAGAGGACGCGGTTCGCCATCGTCTCGGTCTTGCCGCTGCCTGCACCGGCGACCACCAGGGCAGGCTCGAGCGGCGCCTCGATGACGGCGCGCTGCTCGGCGGTGGGCGGGCGCAGGTCGAGGCGCTCAGCGATGGTCAGGGCGTCGATCACGGCAGCTCCTCCTCGGAGACGGCGGAGGGGTCGGGGTCGGCGGGGCCGGAAGGATCGGCCGGCGCATCGGGACCCGGCTCCTCGGAGTCCTCCAGGTCCTCTGTCTCGTCGACCTCGTCGATCGCCAGGAGTCCGTCCCCCGGGACCTCGGGCACCGCGTGGATGCGGTACCGCAGGGCGTCGCCGGGGGAGAACGGGGTCGCGTCGAGCAGGCCCGAGAAGCCCGCCGCCGCCATGCCCAGGGCCGCGGCGCGGACGCGATCGCGCAGCCGCTCCAGCTCCTCCTCGCCGAAGCGCTCCTGGACCACCTCGCGGTACGGCTTCCCGCGCACGCCCGTCGCCACGAAGAGCAGCTTCGCGCCTCCCCCGTCGGCCGGGTCGGCCGCCTCGATCGCCCCTTCGGCGACGGCGAGCTGATAGCTGCCCAGCTGCGCGTGCTCGGCGATGTCGTCCTTGCGGGGGGTGCTGCGGCCCGTCTTGAGATCGACGATCGTGACGGAGCCGTCGGGCGCGCGCTCGACGCGGTCGATCGAGCCCCGCACCCGGGCGGGCGGGACGTCGAGCTCGAACTGCTGCTCGCGGCCGAGCACCACGCCTCCCCCGCGCTCGAAGTCGGCGAGGTAGCCCGCGAGGCCGTCGATCAGCCGCCGTGTGACGCGCTTCTGCCGCTCCCCCAGCCAGGGCGATTCGAAGACCAGCTCGGGCCACCGCGACTCGAGAGCCGCCCACAGCTCCTGCGGATCGGGCCGCTCGGCGTTCTCGAGGACCCAGTGCACGAGGGTGCCGACCCCCATCGCCGTGCTCGTCGTGGAGCCGGAGACGGCGTCGACGAACCAGTCCAGAGGGGACCGCTCGAAGGCCTCGAGGCGGCTCGGCGAGACGGAGACGGGACGCTCGGGGTCGCCGACGTCGAAGAGCGGCTCCGTGGTCGAGGGCTCGAGCACCCCGGACCAGGAGGAGGGGTCGGCGCCGGGGACCTCCGCGAGCGCCAGGGCGCTGAGCCCTCGGATGGCGGCGGGAGCCTCGGTCGAGTCCGGTGTGGTGGCGGTCCGGCGCAGCGCCGCCACCGCCCCGCGCAGCGTGAGCGGCACCGCGGAGGCCGGATCGAGCCGCGGCGCGTCCGGCGGGGTGAGCCGGAAGAAGAGGGAGGGCGTCTCGTCCTCGCCCGCGACGGCGCTGAGCACCAGCTGCCGCCGGGCGCGCGAGGCGGCCAGGGCGAACATCCGGAGCTCGTCGTCGAGAGTGGCCTTGCGGGCGTCGAGCGGCAGTCCGCCCTCGCCGCGGGCGTGCCGCAGCAGGCCGTCCGGATCGAGCAGCGAGCCGCGCTGGCGGAGGTTGGGCCAGACGCCGTCCTGCAGCCGCGCCACCACCACGACGTCGAACTCCAGGCCGACGACCGAGGAGGGCGTGCCGATGAGGACCGCGTCCTCGACGGAGCGCGGAGCGAGAGTGTCCTCGGGGACCTCCGCCTCGAGGATCTCGGTGACGAAGCCGATCGCGGAGTGCCCGGTCGCCCGCTCCACGAACCGGCGCGCGGCGCTGAAGAGGGCGACCACGCCGTCGAGGTTGCGGTTGGCCTCGGCGGCGGTCAGGCCGGTGCCGAGGGCGAGCTCGCGCCAGGAGGACGCGACGCGGCTGGACTCCCACGCCGACCACAGGAGCTCCTCGATCGAGCCCCCCTCCTCGTGCAGGCGGCGGACCCGGTCGATCGTCACGGCCAGCCGCTCGGCCTGCCGGGCGGGAGCGGAGTCGATGGTCGCGAATCGGCCGGGCGCGGCGAGGGCCTCGACCAGCAGCGGGTCGCTCGCGCGGATGCCGCCGCCGGCCAGCTCCTCCGCCCGGAGCGCGAGCCGGAGCCTGCGCAGCCCCAGCCGGTCGACCCCGCCGAAAGGGCCGAGCAGCAGCTCCGCCGCGAGTTCCGCGTCGAGGGGCCGCTCGCCGATCGCGACGCCGACCAGCACGAGCAGCGCCCGGGCCGCGTGATCGTCGCGCAGCGCCCGTCCGGCGAGCACGGAGCGGGTCGGCACCTCCGCCACCGCGAGCGCCTTCACCAGCGGCTGGACCGCGGCTCCGGAGCGGACGACGACCGCCATCCGCCGCCACGGCACTCCGTCGCGCAGCCGCCGCTCGCGCAGCAGCCGCGCCACCGTCGCCGCCTCCCGCGCCGCCGTCGGGGCGTGCAGCACCAGGACGGGCGCCGGGCCCGCCTCGGGGGCCGGAGCCGCGACCGCCGCCCGCTGCCGGCCGGCCGCCGCGGTGCCGATCCGCTCGGTGGCCGCGGACACGACCGCCCGCAGCGCGGCCGAGTGGCGGTGCACGCGCGCGAGCACCAGCGTCTCGACGTCGGACGCGCCGATGCTCGCGGCGAACCGGCCGAGCGTGTCGGAGGCCGCGCCGCGGTAGGCGCTGGTCGCCACGTCCGGATCGCCCAGCGCGATCACGGTCACCCCGCGCTCCGTCAGCGCCCGCAGCAGCACGAGCGTCGACTCGCTCGCCTCCTGGAGGTCGTCGACGACGACCAGACGCAGCGCGTCGATCCGCTCGCCGCCCTCGCCCGCGCGGATCGCCTCGGCCGCATAGGCCGCGAACTCCGCAGCGTCCAGGCGGGTCCCCGCCTGGGGCGCCATCCACTCGACCACCTCGCGCAGCTCGTCGAGCACGTCGGCCGCCGCGCTCCACTCCCCTCGCTCCGCGTCGATCCCGAGGGCGCGGATCGCGTCCGAGTCGAGCCCGTGCTCGGTCGCCCGCATCCCGAACTCGCGGAGCTCGGTCCGGAAGGTCCGCAGCCGCAGCACCTCGGGGCTGAACTCCTCCGGCCACCGCGGGCCGGTCCCCTCCTCGAGGTGGCCCTCGACGAGCTCCGACAGGAGTGCGTCCTGCTCGCCGCCGGTCAGGAGGGTCGGCCGCTCGAGGCCTCGCTCCTTGGCGGAGGAGGTGACCGCCTCGAACGCGAGCGAGGTCGCGGTCCGGGCGAGCGGGCCCCGGGTCGGCACTCCCAGCCGCAGGGCGAGCACGTCGCGCAGGGCGGTGGCGGCGGTGCGGCTGGCCGCGAGCACCACGACCGACTCGGGCGGGTACCCCCGCTCGAGGACGCGCTCGGCGACCAGCTCGACGACCGTCGTGGTCTTGCCCGTCCCCGGCGCCCCGAGCACGGCGGCGCTGCGGCCCTCGGGCAGCGCGAGCACCGCGCGCTGGGAGTCGTCCAGCACGACCGCGGGCTCGCCCGGGAGCGCCTCGCCGACGGAGGCTGCGGTGGAGGGAGCGGGGGTCGCGGGAGCGGTCACACGACCACGGTAGCCACCGGGTCCGACACTCCCGCCCGTCCCCGCCGGGAGCCCCGGCCGCCCGCTCCGCTCACCGCGAAACCGGCGCGGTCGTCCGAGCGCGGTCCCGTATCCTGACACCCTCGTCCCCTCCCGAAAGGCACTGCTGGTGGAAATCCGTATTGGAATGGTCAACACCCCGCGCGAGCTCAACTTCGAGTCGTCGATGTCCGTGACCGAGGTCGAGAAGACGGTGACCACCGCTCTCGAGGCCGGCACCGCCGTCCTCCGCCTCCGCGACGAGAAGGGCAAGATCTACATCGTCCCGACCGCCACCATCGCCTTCGTCGAGGTCGGCTCCGAGGAGTCGCGCCGCGTCGGCTTCGTCGCCTAGAGCGTCCCGGGCGGACACGTCGTGGAGCTCCTCTTCATCACCCTGTTCGGGGTCCTGATCGGTCTCGCCGCGCGCTACGGGCTGCCGCACCGGCACCTGCACGGCTCCGTGCTGGTCCCGGCGATCGGCGGCCTCGTCGCCGCAGTCGTCTGGGTCGCACTGACCTGGGCGGGCCTGCCGTGGGACGGCGGCCTGATCTGGGTCCTGTCCCTCGTCGCGACCGCCGTGGTCGTCGTCCCGGTCGGCCTCTCGCTCGGGCGCAGCCGCGCCCGCCGCGACGAGGCCTCCCTGCAGGCGATGCTCTCGGGACGCGTCGCCCCCTGATCCGAGCCGGAGGCGCGGGAGTCCTCGGACTTCCGCGCCTCCGTCGTCCCGGATTCCGGGGCAGTGCGACGCCGGGAACCGTCAGGCCGTGAGCCCCAGCGCGTCCATCCGGCGCGTGTGCGAGGCGATGAGCTCGGTGAACACCGGCTCGATCCGCGACTCGTCGGAGTCGTGGTTGCCCGAGCCCATCAGCGCGGAGCGCGCCACGAGGAGGGTGTCGCCCACCAGGCGGCGGCCCCAGACGGCCAGGCGCGAGCCCAGGCGCCCGTCCGCGGCGATCTCGCGGCGGAGGATCGCGATCACGCCGTCGACGCCCGTGTCCGCGCCGAGCGTCTGCGCGATGCGCGGCCCCACGTCGGTGGGCAGCCCGCCGGTGAGGCGGATGAAGAAGTCGTCGAGCAGGCCCGCCGTGATGTACGCCGAGAGCAGCGTCTCGTGGAGGTCCGCGCCGCGGGTGAGCCGCTCGAAGGTGTCGATCGCGGGGCGGAACGGCGCCATGGCCTCGCCGGGCTCCACGTCGCGGCGGCGCAGCTCGGCGACGACGGCGTGGTGCTTCGCGAGCGCCGTGCCGGCGGCGGAGGAGATGGCCTCCTTGTCCGCGAGGTCGTCGGTCTCGGCGACGGCGCGCGCCAGCACCTCGAACACCGCGAGCTGGAGGTAGGCGACCTGGCCGAGGTAGGGCAGCACCTCGGGGGTGAGGTCGGCGAGGTCGACGCGGTCGCGCTTCTGGCTCGACTCCCCGCGCGGCGTCAGGCGGGGCACCTCGAGCAGGGGACGTCGACGTCGGAACCAGGCAGCCATTTCCTCAGCATAGGGCGCCGGAGGGGCGGGGTTCCGGGGCCGGCGGGGCCGGGAGCAGTAGACTCGCCGGGATGTCACCGGCGCTGGATCGGTGACCCTGCGCCCGGAGTCGTACAGGGGCGTAGACCGTTCGACACGACAGGCGCTTCACTCCGTGACTTTCTCCGATCTGAACATCGACGACGACATCGTCGCCGCACTCGCCGCCAAGGGCATCCTCGAGCCGTTCCCCATCCAGGAGCAGACGATCCCCCTGGCCCTGCAGAAGCAGGACATCATCGGCCAGGCCAAGACCGGCACCGGCAAGACCTTCGGCTTCGGCCTCCCCCTCATCCAGGCCCTCGGCACCGACCCGGAGCCGGGCGTCAAGGCGCTCATCGTCGTCCCGACCCGCGAGCTCGCCGTGCAGGTCACCGAGGACATCGAGCTGGCGGCCTCCAACCGGCCGACCAAGATCGTCTCGATCTACGGCGGCAAGGCCTACGAGGGCCAGATCGAGCAGCTGAAGGCCGGCGCGCAGATCGTCGTCGGCACGCCCGGCCGGCTCCTCGACCTCGCCGGGCAGCGCCTGCTCTCGCTCGCCAACGTGCAGGTGATGGTCCTCGACGAGGCCGACAAGATGCTCGACCTGGGCTTCCTCTCGGACATCGAGAAGCTGTTCGCGCAGACGCCGCCCACCCGCCACACCATGCTCTTCTCGGCGACGATGCCGGGCGCGATCGTCGCGCTCGCGCGCCGCTTCATGAACAAGCCCATCCACATCCGCGCGACCGACCCCGACGAGGGCATCACGCAGGCGAACATCAAGCACATCGTCTACCGGGCGCACTCGCTCGACAAGGACGAGGTCATCGCGCGCATCCTGCAGTCCGAGGGCCGCGGCAAGACCGTCATCTTCACCCGCACGAAGCGCGCCGCGGCCCGCATCGTCGAGGAGCTCAACGACCGCGGCTTCAACGCGGCGGCCGTGCACGGAGACCTCAACCAGGAGCAGCGCGAGCGCGCGATGGCGGCGTTCAAGGCCGGCAAGAAGGACATCCTGATCGCCACCGACGTCGCCGCGCGCGGCATCGACGTGAACGACGTCACCCACGTGATCAACCACACGATCCCGGACGACGACCAGACCTACCTGCACCGCGTCGGCCGCACCGGGCGCGCGGGCAAGACCGGCATCGCGGTGACCTTCGTCGACTGGGAGGACCTGCACAAGTGGGCCCTCATCAACCGGGCGCTGGAGTTCGGCCAGCCCGACCCGGTCGAGACCTACTCGTCGTCGCCGCACCTCTACACCGACCTCGACATCCCCGCGGGGACCAAGGGACGGCTGAAGCCGACCCCGATCCCCGCCGAGGCGAAGGCCGACGCGCGCCCGGACCGGGGCGAGCGCTCCGACCGCGGCGAGCGCTCCGAGCGGGGCGACCGGCCGCCGCGTCGCCGCACCCGCTCCGACTCCGCCGACTCGACCGCTCCGCAGCAGACCGGCCCCGCTCCCTCGAGCGAGAGCAAGGAGCATCACGACGGCAACAGCGAGCCGCGCCGCCGCACCCGGTCGCGCCGCCGCTCGCCGCGCCCCGACGCGCAGGCCTGAGCCTCCGCGCCCCGAGCCCGTCCCCCCGCGATCCGTCGCGGGAGGGCGGGCTCCCGGCGTCTCAGCGGCTCTCCCGCGACTCAGCGGCTCTCCGCCTCTCAGCGGTCACGGTGATCCGGCGGCTCTCCGCCTGTCAGCGGCTCTCCGCGACTCAGCGGGCGGAGGAGCGGATCGCGTCGACGGTCGCGCGCGCGGTCGTGTTCTCGCCCAGGCGGTTGGGCTTGCCCGTGCCGTGGTAGTCGCTCGAGCCCGTGGTGACGAGCGAGTACTGCTCGGCGAGCTCGCGCAGGCGGCGCTTGCCGTCGGCCGTGTTCTCGCGGTGCTCGACCTCGAGGCCGAACAGGCCGGCGTCGACGAGCTGCGGGAGGATCGACTCGACCGCGATCCCGCGGGCGCTCGCGGCCGGGTGCGCGATGACCGGGACCCCGCCCGCCGCGCGAACCAGGCGCACGGCGTCGACCGGGTCGGGGGCGTAGTGCGGGCGGTAGTAGCCGCCGCGCCAGTCGAGGATCCCCGCGAAGGCCGCGGAGCGGTCGGTGGCCAGGCCGCGGGCGACGAGCGCGTCGGCGATGTGCGGACGCCCGATGGTCGTGCCCGGGCTGGTCTGGGCGAGGACGTCGTCCCAGGTGAGGTCGTAGTCGGCCGCGATCGCGGTGACGATCGCCTCCGCGCGGTGCGTGCGGGCCGAGCGGATGCGCGCGGTCTCGGCCACGAGCCCCGGATCCGCCGGATCGACGAGGTACGCGAGGACGTGGACGCTGGCCCAGCCGACGCGGGAGGAGAGCTCCATGCCGGGCAGCAGGTCGATGCCCGCCTCCTCGGCCGCGGCGAGCGCCTCGGCCCAGCCGCCGGTCGTGTCGTGGTCGGTGAGCGCCACTCCGGCGAGCCCGGCCGCGGCCGCGGCCCGCACCAGGACGGCCGGAGCCTCGGTGCCGTCGGAGACGACGGAGTGGGTGTGGAGGTCGTAACGGCCCCCGTCGACATGCATGCGCTCATCGTAGACGCGCCGCCTGCGAGCCCTCCGATGCCCTAGTAGCCTGGGCGGCGATGGGGACGAGACTGGTGAAGACCGCGGTGGCGGTGATCGTGGCGATCGCTCTGCTGGTGGTCGCGGCGCCCGGCTTCTTCGGGATCGCCCGGGAGGCCCCCTTCGCCCAGCTGGTGCCGTTCCGGCTCGCGACGGGCGCGGCGGCCGTCGGGCTCGCCGCTGTCCTGGTCGTGATCGCGGTCCTCGTCGCTCCGGTCAGGCGCCTCGCGCTGGCCCTCGCGGCGCTCGGCGTCGTCTTCGCGCTCGTGCTCGCGGGAGTGCAGGGAGCGCGGGGCTACGACTCCGCCGCTCCGCGCGCCCACCGCCTCGCCGACGTGCGCCTCGCGACCTGGAACGTGCTGCACGACGGCGTGCCCGTCGACACGATCGCCTCGCTCGCCCGGGAGAGCGCGGTCGACGGCATCGCCCTCCTCGAGGTCTCGCAGACGCACGCGCAGGACGTCGTGAACGCGCTCAGCGCCCAGGGGATGTCGATGACCCTCCACTACGCCGGGTCGGGCGCCGACGACGGGGCGGCCCTGCTGCTCTCCCCCTCGCTCGGCGGCTACAGCGTCGACACCGCCGCGGTCGTCACCGGATCGACACCGTCCCTCGTCGCACGCCCCGACACTCCCGAGCGCCCCGTCCTCGCCGCGGTGCACACCATGGCGCCGATCCCCTCGCGCCTCGCGGAGTGGCGGAGCGATCTGCTCTCGGTCTCCGCGCTCTGCTCCGCGGAGGAGGACGTCGTGGTCCTCGGCGATCTGAACTCCACGGTCGACCACTGGACCGGGCTGCCGGGCTCGGCCACGCTGGGCGGCTGCCGCGACGCGGGGACCGTCGCGGGCGGCGCCGCCCTGGGCACCTGGCCGTCCTCGGTCCCGCCCGCGCTCGGCGCCCCGATCGACCACGTCCTCTTCTCCGGACGCTGGGAGGTCTCGGGCTACCAGGTCGTCGACGACCGCGACGACGCCGGGAGCGACCACCGGCCGCTGGTCGTCCAGCTCTCGGTCCGCGGGATGGTGAAGGACGCGTCCTGACGTTCCTCCCCGACGCCGACTCCCCGTCCTCCTCCCCCGCCCGGCCCGTGGCGGCCCCCGCGGCCGTGCGGAGGAGGACAATGGGAGTCATGA